>JAVBRY010000164.1:0-5761 GCA_031547505.1 Candidatus Gastranaerophilaceae bacterium
ATATTAAATCTGACCATATTGGTATTAAAGGTGAAATGATGGCAAGCAATGCCGATGAAAACAGTGATTATAAGTTCTCGCAGAGTTTTTCTCTGCCTCAGAAAATAAATGTAAAAAAAGTGTCCAGAGAAGTTAAGGACAACAAATATATACTGACATTGCCCGTTATGGACGATGAAGACTAGTTTAAAAGCCCCAATATTGGGGCTTTTAAGTCTCTAGGAGGAGCGGTCTATAATCTCCGCAAAAATAAATCACTAATTGTGATTGTCGGGGATACAGCCCTTACTTGTCATTAAAATTGAAATGAATTTTTAAACGAACCGAGAATGTATTTAACAAGCTCCAGCCTGTTTTCTACTCTGTAGGACTTGTAGATTGCTTTTAGCCTGCGTTTGATGCTCGCAGGACTGTAGCTCATTTCTTCGGCGATTTCAATATTTGTTTTTCCGTCAACTACATATTTTATTATTGTTTCAAGCTCTTCGTTATCGTACATAAATCTCTCCCCTTAGCTATTCTTCCAGTGCAGCTTTAAGTAACCCGTCATATATCAAATCAGAACAAAATTCTCCGCTGTTGCAGCGGTGGTCTTTATTATGGACTATTTTGCAGTATGTGCAGATCTCGTTCTCAATATGCCCTTTGATGCTTATATCTAGCATTTTGAGAAGCAGTTTGTTATTGTGCAAACTCATTAGTTGTTCTGACAACCAATCGATTCAGTTTGTCCAGACGTCCGGAACGTTTAGCATTCCAGAAATCCTGCACTGCAAGGTATCTCGGATGGAAATCGACATCTCCTTTTTGGACGGCAATGTAATAAGATTCCATTTTGTCGATGATTTCCTTTTTGTTCTGTTTGGCGATTTCGTAGTCCATTTCCCGTTTTTGGTCAATATACTTTTTAATGTAGTCCAGCATCTTGGCTCCTCTCAAGACTTTTAAAATAGGCTAATACTCAACTCAGGCTTGTCCGAACCTGGTAAAAATTCAAATAATTCGCAAAGTTTTTTTACATTTGTCAAATTTTTAGTATAACTTTACGTGTGTCATGATATGATAATTTATGAAGTAGTTACAGAATAATATTACATGATGATGTAAATGGCGTCAATTGAAATTACTCAATATTGTAATATTTATTCATATATTGTGTTGGAGTGGGGTAGAATGAGCGTTGGTCAAAGATTAAAAGAAATCAAGAAAGAACTGGATTTAACAGCATCAGACTTGTCTGAAAAGCTGGGAATACCTGCTAGAACCATAGGCGGTTATGAGAGGGAAGAAGCTCCTCCGAATCAGAAATTCTTGAATGCAATGGTTGAGAAGTTACACGTTAATGTAAATTGGCTCTTGACAGGCTGTGGGGATAGGTATCTTTGCTGTTCTGATCTCAATGAAGATGATTATTATAACATTCCTGTGCGGGGGGAAATCAGTGCCAGTTTGGGTTATGGCGTTACTGTTTATGATGAAGTTCAGACAGCAACATATTCTATAAGTAAAAAACTGGTTGATGATTTGGGGTTAAACCAACATAAAACGGAGATGATATTTGCGCAGGGAGACAGCATGCTGCCTACTATTGAAGGCGGTGACAGCTTGCTTATTGACCGTTCAAGAAGAGATGTGCATGACGGGAAAATCTATTGCGTTAGAATTGACGGACAGCTTTATGCAAAAAGACTCCAAAAAATCCCGCCGAATATGCTTAGAGTTGTTTCTGACAATGAAAAATACCGAAGCTTTGAGATAGATTTCACAAAAGAACTAGAATTCGATTTTAAAATTATCGGCGAAGTCCGCTGGTGGGGACGAGTTGCTCGATAAGTCGATAATACTTATTATGTAAATTGCAAAGCAACTTCAATATTTACGAGTGTAGCAACGTTCCCCCCGACCATATACGGAGCTTCACCTGTTTTCTTGGCGAAACAACGATTACCTCGCACTGTCTGAGGCTCAAAGAGCCGAGTTTGCGAGGTCAATGTTGAGTCTAGAAAATATTGAAGCGAAGTATCCGGTCGGAAGTTTTTGCGGGGCTTTTTGTTAAAAAGCCCCCCTGGACGGAGTCCCCGTCGGAGACAACGGTAACAAGTTAGGTTTGAAAGTATCATGCTTACGGTTTCAGTTGGTAAGATCCCGAATAGCAACAAATTGTTATTGTTTTCAAGGCTTAGCGCTTCGGGATGACAGCAAGATTGATGAGGTTGTCTGGATTGCTTCACTGCGTTCGCAATGACGTATTTTTACATAATAAATATTATCAAGCAAAATTTATCTCTGCTATTCCGCTTCATGCACCATATTTACAGCTAAAACTATAGTTTCACCAGGTGTAAGCGCAACTTTGAATTCATTTTTACCTGCTTTTGGCGGAGAAATCTGCTTAAGCGGCAGTACTAATAAGTCACGTCGGATTCCTTTGCATTTCACTGTACCTGAATTTTCATGAGCTAAATCTTTATTAATGATAACAACTATTTTGGTATCATTAAGAGTTCTGCTGTATGCAAAGATAGATGGATTTGTTGTTTTTAGAATATCAAAGGCTCCATTTGATACGAGCTCAGCTTGGGCGGCTTTAATGTTATTTGCCATAGAAAGTTCTTGCGAAATATATGGTATATTACCGCCGGGTCTTCTTGAGAAATTAAAAATATCTATCTTGCCTTTGTGGACATAATAGTAGTTGTCATCAGTGTAGGTTTTGGGAGCTTTTTGGTTTGCGTATTGGTATGTATACGGATCTCCTGTCTGAAACCCGTCTGTGAAATATGTGTTTACAGGCAGAGTTGCTTGAAGCCATACAAGCATTGTGCTGTATTTCACGCTCCCAATGAGCATAGGGCTGACTTCATCATGGGTAGCAAAACTTCCGATAACGGCTTTTGGTGTGTTGAATTTGGTTTTAATAGCTTTTATTGTTTTTATCTGTTCTTCCAACTGACTCACGGATTTCCAGTCCTTGAAATTCATAAAGCTTCCGTAGTATCCGTCAAATCCTGCCGACAAAAGCTTGTCATAAGGTGTGAAAGGAGCTCCTTTGGTAACGGGTGTACTCCAGCTTTCGGATGCCTCGGCAAGAAAAAGGAATTGCGGATCTTTTGACTGAGCATATTTAATCAGCTGATTCCAGAATTCATAAGGCTTTGAAGATGCAACATCCGCTCTAATACCGTCTACATTGAGCCTCATTACCATATCAATGTAGTTTTTGTACTGTTCATAGACTTCTTTGTTCAAACTGCCATCTTTATTTTGAACCTTAAACAGTCTTACATCAGTCCAATCTGAGGGTACAACAGACTGGTCTTTTTCTGTTAAGAATAGATTCGGTTTTGTAAGGTAAAGGTCATACGAGCCGCAGCAAGGCAAATCCACAATCACCCGAATATTTCTCTTGTGGCATTCATTGATGAATTTTCTTGCTTGCTCTTCCAGACTGAGAGCATTTGGTAAATCGCCAAGCTGTGGATTTAGCTCGGCAAAATCAGACATAGCATATAAAGAGCCTGCCGTTCCGATTGCTTTTATTTTTCCGACAGGAGTTATGGGTAAGAGGTGAACTGTGTTGAACCCCAGTGCCTTGATTTCATCAAGCCTGTCGATGGCATTAATAAAATTTCCGCTCTTTTCCCCTTTGTCGAACTCTATTATGTCATTATCGTTGGTGTCTTGAGCGTTGAAGGTACGTATGTTTATTGCAAGAATCACTGCCCGGTTGCTTAAAAATAGTGTTCTAAGGTCATTAGCCCAAGGCACATTTGAACTCAAAGCCGGTAAAGCACTGACAAAAAAGCCCATTAGCACTAGTAATGAAAGAATCTTTTTCATATTTTCTCCGCACATATATCTATAAAATCCGTGAATCAATTATACAAAACAGTTACGGTGATTGCAACAAATGACTATGCAGGTGATTGCAAGCGGAAATTTATTGGGTTATACTCATGAGGTGTCAAAAATTGATACGTAGGGCTCACATTAATTAAAGTAGGTTAAAGTAGGTTTGGTACTTGGCAGAGCCGGTGTAATATAAATATGGAGGCAATACATGCACATTTATGTAAATGGTAGAAACATTGAAATTACAGACGCAATTAAAAAATATGCAAAAGAAAAAATAGGCAAAGTTATTAATCACTATGACCAGATTCAATCTATAGACATAGTTTTGTCAGTTATTAAAAACCCGAGCGTAGCTCAAAGCCACACAGCTGAAGTCACTTGTAAATTTGTTACAGGCGCGGTTCACGTTGCGGAAACGGCAGAATCTATGTACGCAAGTATCGATCTTGTCGCTGATAAATTAGACAGACAGGTCAAAAAATTCAAGGACAAAAACCTTAAGTCTAAATCAAAAACCAGCTCCATCAGAACAGATGTGTTTGCGGGAGAAGAATCTGAAAATGAAACAGAAGAAGAATTGGAAACAGAAGAAGATTCAGAAGAAATCGAAGCATAGATTAATAAAACTAATAAATAATTAAAAAATCCTCCAATTAGGAGGATTTTTTTTCTAAAAATCTATTATCTTTAAAATCTCTGCAGCTCTTTTTTCAAGCGTATTTCTGTCATTTAAAATATCAAACGCCTTTTGTGCCTTTTCCGCTCTCTCCTTTTCGTTCTTAAGGAAATAAGCGACCTTATCCTTGAGATCACTAAAATCGGAATAATTGTAATAAGCCATATTGTCACCGAATTCCAACTCAAGCGACTTTGTTTGGCTTGAAATAACAAAAGCTTTTGTAGCTGCTGCTTCAAGTTCGTATGCTGACAGCCCCAAAGACATATCCATCGGATGGGCATTCAATGCAATTTTGGTTTTCGCAAGAACGCTCTTGTCTCCATGTCCCATATATTTATGTTTTCCTTCGACATACTTTTTCCATGCATCGTTGCCGAATACTTTTATCTCAAAGTCCTTGAGAGCATCCATCATCTGAAGCTGCTTCTGGGAAGTAATAAGGTCTATCATAGCTGAAAACAGAAGGATATACTGTTCTAAATCGACTTCAAGCCCGATGCTGTCCCTGAAAATCGTATAAACCTGCCAAAAAGACAAAGTCGGATTCTGTATAAGAATTGTGTTTATGTCACACATAAGCTTGAACACAAACTCCGGCATCTTTTGAGACAATTCATCCATCCTCGTTTCAACATCCAAAATATCCCCGTAAAAAACCAGGTCATATTCTTTTTTAGGAAGTTCCTGTGGATATGCAGCATACCCTAAAGGTAAATAACCTTGCTTTAAGTTAGGAAAAAATGCTGCCAAAGGTTCTGTATCACAGGGTGTTGATGTGAAAACAACAAAGTTTTTAAAGGTTGCAAACTGCCTGATAATGTTGATATTTTGGGAAAAAGCTGAATCCTTGCTCCACAAAATATTAATTATCCCTTTATTTAGAATCTTCTGCCAGTGAGGCAATCCCGCTGAGTCATATCCTATAGTAAGATGCGGCTCAATATTTTTTGTAAGGCACTGCGTGTATAGCATTGCCTTAACACCATTTGCCTCAAACGCCTTAACTAAATCATTTGCGTCCTCATCACCGGGCTGTGCCGCGTGAACACCTATTATTAAATCTTTTCTATCCATACCGACTCCATTCGTACAATACCATATTGCAATATTTTCAGCCCTTTGTCTAGTATGCTAAATTTCTTTAAGAATAGAAAAAGATAATTAGTTGTCTTCCTGCACAGTATTCTAATTAACTGAAAAAATCATCAAGTTCTGCCGCCCCGGGCA
>JAVBRY010000147.1:0-7314 GCA_031547505.1 Candidatus Gastranaerophilaceae bacterium
ATCTTTTTTTGCTGCTATTTTTGCATATTTTAAGGCATTTTCATAGTCGCCTTTTTCTTGATATATACGCGATTTAAAGGCTGCACGTTGGCTTTCAGCATTGATAATACCGGGAGTGAATGGAGTCATTATTTTTAAGTATACTTCACAAGATTTGCGTTCTATTTTGTCCCAATATGACTCACAAATAGTGGTTTTATCTTCTTTATATGCGTCGATTATCTTGAGTGCTTTATCGTATTGCCCGCTTTCTCTAAGATAAATGAGATAGAGTAAATATGGTGTATTGTTATACATAAATAAAGACGGGTCTTTGTCTAAAATTTCTGATGCTTTTTTATAGTCACCCTTTTCCATATAAACCAATGCGGGGTTTGAAAGAAGTGTTTTTGAATCCGGATTTTGTTCTATACCCAGTTCATAGAGCTTAATTGCCTTGTCGTACTGTCCCTTTGAACGGTAGTAGATGTCTAAAGTGAAATATGTTTCAATACTGTGAGGGTTACTTTTGAGATATTCTTTATACATTATTGTTTCTTTATCTTTTTTGGCGTCTAAGCCGACAGTAATTTCGTCTACAGCTTTTGTGAATTCAGGGTCTACAGGAGGAAGTTCCGGTTGATAAGGTTTTATTGGTATTAGAAAAGCTGCTGCTATAAAAATCAGAACTATTACGCCAACAATTTTTTTAAATCTTGAGGGCTTTGTTTTATCATTTTCTTCATCCTCTTGGGTTTTTCCGTAAGCACTTTTGTGAAATGCTACTCCGAGCAGTATAAAATAAATAATGCTTGCTATTGAAATGAACAAAATATTCATATACATAAACTGCATTATTACATTTAAGATACTCAATGCAAGCATTATTAAAATAATCGGGACGGTGAGCCAAAAACTTACTTTGATTAGCTTTTTATTAACTATTTCTCGATTCCAGGCAAACTGAAACAATGCTATTGGTAGCATAACTAATAGATAAGCAATGAGCGCCCAAAGTAAAGGGATCCACCAACAATCAGGCTGTATAATATAATATTGTTTTTCAAGAATTATTTGAATGCTTTCAAATACCTGTTTTGCTTCAAAAATTAATGTCAGTATAAAAAATGCTTTCCAGAACATGTTCTACTCCTTATTTTTTGGTATTGTAGCATTTTTTTAGGTTATGGTTATGTTTATTAAGGGGTTATATTTTTCAGTAAAAAAGCCCCTGCTTTTTGCAGAGACTTTTTTCAATGTTGAATTTAAGCTGGTGGGGTAGGGACCCCACCCTACTATTATAACTTTAATTTTGGAACTTTTACGCTCACAGGGATTTGGACGTTTGTTCTTTTTTCAACGTCGTATGTGAATGTAAGTTTTGTTACGTTTGATTTTTTAGGAAATGCAGGTAATACAACCGAATTCACGGCTTCTTGTACCTTTGCATCATACTTGTCTGAGCCTGAAGACTGAACAACCTGGTAGTTGCTGATTTTGCCTGTCGGGTCGATTTCTAATTTGTAGATGATTTGTCTTTTGACATAAGAAAATGCTGTAGGAGTTTTGTCGAAAAGCTCTTGTTCAACATATTTTTCATAGTCGTTGAATGTTTTGATGTCGTCCGGGAACATTTTTGCTGCGAATGCAGTGCCTGTTGCGATGACTAATGCCAGTAGTAAGTAAAAAATCTTTTTCATTTGTACCTCTCTCTAATTCGGTTTTGTCTGAACATGTATGTGTAGTAAGAATCGGAACGACAGGATTTGAACCTGCGACCCCTACCACCCCAAGGTAGTACGCTACCAAGCTGCGCCACGTCCCGATATCTTGGTTTTTATTCATCGGCTTGGCAGCGTCCGCTACAATTGAACTTTGCAAGCTTCACTCGCATGGTGCGCCACGTCCCGATACTTTTGTTTTTTTATTCAATTTTGAACTTACTATGTCTGGGACTGGCGCAGCTATCCCCTCCTTCTCGAACAATACTTAATTGTTCTCGGGGAGTCCTTGCCACGTCCCGATATCTTGGTTCTTATTCATCGGCTTGGCAGCGTCCGCTACAATTGAACTTTGCAAGCTTCGCTCGCATGGTGCGCCACGTCCCGATACTATTCTATTCTAACAAAACAGATATTTAATTCAAGATGAAAAATTAAATTTTTCCTTTCCAATATCCGCCTTTGCGGTTGAACAGTGCATCATACCCTGACCAAAAACGATATGGCGGAAGTAAGCCCAGAACTGCCTGGGTTGCTACTTTATCGCCTGGTGTACTATTTACTGCTTGGCCGATTCCGGGCCAAATAAGTAAGGAAAGCGCTCCTGCCCCAACAGACCTGGGTGTTACTTTACCTGGTTCTCCCGCTGCTTGAGCGCTACAATTTAAATTTATTAGTACTGCCAAAAGGACAGTTATTATTAACAAATATATTTTTTTCATGTCTTTACCCTCCTGTGTGAGTGTAATTTTAACTCGACTTTTTCAAAATTTGATTACCCGGTTGGTAAGTTGTATACAAAAATTTAAATTGGCGGATGCGGTTAGCTTTTTTGTTGGGCAAGTATGCCCAACCTACGTTATGGTATTATTGTGTAAAAGGATAGATGTTTATGCAAATGAGACGAAAAGACAGGGAAAGAGATGCTGCATTCGGTTTAAAGCTGTTTGAAGAGTGCGAATATGCTACTTTGGCAACAGTGAGTGAAGATGGAACGCCATACTGCATACCGATATCGGTTGTTTTAGATGGTGAATATATTTATATGCACGGTGCAAAAGAAGGACACAAGGTTCAAAATTTTTTACATAATGAAAATGTGTGTTTGAATTGTGTCGGGAAAACCAAACTTCTCCCAGATAAGTTTTCTACAGAATACGAGTCTGCTGTTGTTTTCGGTAAGATTGAGATAGTTGAAGATGAGCAAGAAAAGATACGTGCATTGATGAAAATTTGTGAAAAGTATGCGCCTTCAAATATAGAAAATGCTCAGAAGATGGTTTCTGCTTCGTTGAACAATGTCGGTATCTATAAAATAAAAATATCCAAAATTACTGCAAAGGCTCATTGATTTTAAATAATATTTTTATGATAACATTTTTTATGTAGGATAGAGCTTTAGGGATTTTTATGCAAAATATTAAAAACTTTGTTAAAGACCATAGTGAATTGTTCACTATTTTGGGTTTATTTCTAGTCTTTTATTTTTTGTTTTTTCATAATTTAGGTAATTATGCCTTGATGGATGTGGATGAGACAAGGTATGCAATAATGTCTCGGTATATGTTCAACACAAAGGATTTTATGACTTTGTATGTGAATGGAGAATATTTCTTCGAGAAACCGCCATTGTTTTTCTGGTTTGAGTGCCTTTCGTTTAAGTTGTTTGGCGCTATAAATGAGTTTACGGTGAGGTTTCCGATTGCTCTATATGGAATGCTGAGTTGTTTTTTAGTGTATTTCACAGGCAAGAAGGTTTTTTCAAGAGAGTATGGAGTCATCAGTGCACTTATACTCGGGACCAGTTTTGAGTTTGCAATACTTTCTAAGTATGCAATTTTAGACATACTGCTTTCTACTTGTATAGGTTTTTCTGTTTATTTTGGTTTGATGACTTTTTTCTGTAAGGAGCAGAATAAGAAATATTTTTGGTGGTTATTTTATATATTCTCAGGACTGGCTGTGATGGCAAAGGGTGTTCCCGGATTTATAATACCATTTGGAACGATGTTTTTTGCTTCTATTATCAGTAAAAGATATGATGGATTTAAAGAAATTTTTAAGCCGCAGTATTTTATTGTCGGTGTGATATTGTTTTTGTTGATAGTTCTGCCTTGGCATATTGCTATGTTTAAGCTTCATGATCCTTTGTTTTTTAATGAGTATATTATGAAGCACCATCTTTCACGTTTTGTGGATTCTAAAGGACTTGGCAGAGTTGAACCCTGGTATTATTTTATACTGGTTTTTTTATGGGGGTTCATACCGTGGGTTATTTCTGCGGTAAGTGTTTTAATTGCAAAAATTTCTAAATTGAAATTGGGTGAGCTGAAATTTAAGGAATTTTCGTTTGAAAACCTCAGTAATATCAAAAAGTTTCTTGTGTTTAACGGCATTGCTTTTGTTCTCATATTTGCATTATTCTCCTCATCCAGCACAAAGTTGATGACATACCTTTTACCTGTGTATTTTCCGGCTGCGTTTTTGATGGGGTGGGTCTGGTATGAATATATAAAATCTGAAAAGTATAAAAAAGCTGTTGATTTATCGGTTTATATTTTTAATGGGATTTTAGTTCTGGCCGCGTTTTTAGCCATTTTTATTAAATTCTATTTGCCTCCACAGTTATATAATGACATTTTACCTTTACAGTGGTTTTGTGTTTTGACGGTTGGTTTGCCGGCATTGATTGGTATTATTTTTGCCAAGAAAAACAATCGTATAGGTGTTTTTGCAATGTACATAACATTTATTGCTGTTTTATCCGGGTTTGGAACGAAGAAAATGTTTGAATTGGATTATAAATTTGGGCAGGACGATTTGATTAAGTATGCGAAGGTTGCAAAAGAAGAAAATAAATCGCTCAACACGGTTGGATTTCAGCACAAATACTCTCTGATCTTTTATGGTGCTAAAGATGTGGAGTTTGAGCCCAAACTGAATTGCAAACTTTTAAATTCTGCATTAAACAAAGAAAATGGATATGCAATTATTAGAAATAAAGATATAAAAAAAATTGAGGATTGCACAAAGTTTAATGTGATTGAAACAGGGCGTAAGTTTACGTTGTTGAGTAAATAATCTTAGTCAATCTCTTCATCGATTAAATAACGGGGACGGGCTTTGACTTCTTGAAGGATTTGTCCGATATATTCACCGATGACGCCAATGGCAAGCAGTTCTACGCCAGAGATGAACACCTCAAAAACTTCAAATACAGGTAAATTGAAAGTTGATAAATGCAGTATGTAGTGTCTAAACGCACCGATTATGCCCACCGTAAAGCTGGTCAGTGATACAATTACACCGGCATAGAATATCAATCGCAACGGGCGTATGCTAAAAGAGGTTATTGCCCAGGCTGCGAGACGAAGTAATGAAAACAGGTTGAATTTTGAGGTTCCGTATTGTCTTTCTTTTACATCAAAGTCAACTGTTTCTGTTTTAAGTCCAATATTTGAAAAAACACCTCTAATAAAAAGGTTTTTTTCTTTAAAGTGAGAGAATAGTTCAATGGCACGCCGGTTCATCAAACGATATTCAGAGTGGTTTGGAACCATATTAACGCCGGATAGGCTCATGAATTTGTAAAATGATAGTGATGAGAATTTCTTCAAAACACCATCGGTTTTTCTGTCATTTCTGACGCCAAAGACTATATCAGAGCCATCGTTTGCTTTAATTATAAATTCTTTTATTTTGTTTTCATCCTGCTGCAAATCTGCATCAATGGTCATAACATAGTCTGCATTTTTTTTGTAGGCGTTTTCAATTCCTGCAATAAGTGCATTTTGGTTGCCAAAATTGCGTGTCAATTTTAAGCCAAAAACTATATGTTTGTATTTTTTATTGTATTCCTGGATAGTTTGCCATGTTTTGTCACTACTGCCATCATCAATAAAATACAAAAAGCTGTTTTTAGAAATCAACTTTTCTTTGATGAGGCTGTCTAAAACGGCTTTTAACTTATCTATATTGCAACAAAGAGAGTCTTGTTCATTGAAACAAGGAACGACTATTGCTAACTTTTTCTTATCCATAATTTACTCTATAATAAAATAACTACATAAACGATGGTAAAGCAATGTTAACCAAAAAGCAAATTATAATTAATGCAGATGATTTGGGAATATCCAAAGATGTAAACCAAGCTGTTTTGGATGGGTACACTAACGGTATACTCACCAGTGCGAGTGTTATTGTTAATATGGATGCCTTTGAAGATGCAGTAGAGAATATTCTGCCAAAGTGTTCAGGTATGCGAGTCGGGATGCATCTGAATATTATTGAGGGAAAGGCATTAGAAAAAAAAGAGAATTCATTGCTATGTGATAATGAGGGCCTTTATAATAATGGCTTTATTGCTTTATTAATGAAGTCTTTTAACAAAAAATTTCTTGAAGAGATAGAAGAGGATTTCAGGCTGCAGATTGAAACCCTTAAAAAATACAGAAAAATTGATCATATAGATTCTCATGTCCACGTCCATGCGATACCGAATATCTTTAAAATTGTCTGTAAATTGGCGAAAGAATACGATATAAAAGCAGTTCGTACTCAGTTGGAGCTGCCTTATTTTGTGCCTGATTTTAAAAAATATTTTTCGATTGAGTATCCGATAAATCTTATAAAGGTAGCACTTTTGAACTTTTTTACTTTTATCAACAAGGCTGAATTAAAGAAACATTCTCTTGATACAAATGATTATATTGTAGGCGTGAATTACACGGGATATATGGATAAGAAGACTATTTTTTACGGAATAAAAAGAATTAAAAAAGAAGATGCGATTGTTGAGATTGTTGTGCATCCGACTGTGGATAGTAGTAAAAAAACTAATTATAACGAGTATTTAGCGGTTTTGGATAAAGAGTTTTTGTTAGACCTTTCAGGCTCATGATGGTGTGTTATAGTTCAATACAGTAAGAGGTTTTTATTGAATTAAAAGCCCACCTTGCAGGAGGAATCCGGTGGCGTGCTTATTTTGTCGCTGTTGAGTATTTATTAAAGGACAAGAATAATGAAAATGTATTGCTGCGGGGTGATTTACAGCACACAAGACCCCGAGACATATTGGTGTGTCAGAAAAGATATAATGAAACAATCTTCTAAAACAGAGATTAACGGAATTGATGTTGCCCGTGAGGTTATTTACACATTGATTTGTAAGAAGAACGGGTGTACGAGGGTTGAAATTCATCGCTATGCGACTTCTGAAGAAAACCATCTAATAGAAAAGGAAAGTTTTTCAGGTAAAAAGGCGCTAAAGTTTTTAGAATCTACAGTTGATGTTCGGATTTCTCAGCCTTTAAAGTGCCCTTATCAGAAAGTACCTACCTCTAAAAGAGTTCCTTATGTTTACGGAAAGGCTATTGATGACGAAACTCAACGAGCCAGATATATCTCTGAGGAAGGCTGGGCTTCGGATAAATTGATATATTCGCCTGTGAAAGTTATTTCGGAGTTATTATATGAGACCCCGTAAAACTTGTATCTTAGCTGAATACAATATTGGGATGCCCGGGGCGGCAAACAAATTGACATAATACCACTTCGCATATAGCGCATTCTCACTCTCTTTTACTACTTCAAATGCCTCTGCTTTTTGCAATAC
>JAVBRY010000012.1:0-6052 GCA_031547505.1 Candidatus Gastranaerophilaceae bacterium
GGCTCACAGACTGCTGCGATATTCCTCCAGAACTTTGTGAAAAAAGTTCACTGGTCACATATTGATATTGCGGGCACGGCATTCTTGGACAAACCGCTCAATGAGTTGTCCAAAGGCGCAACAGGAGCCGGTGTGAGAACCTTGCTGAATTATATTTCAGGGTAGGTTAATTAAATCAACGAGTTGGAGATTTTTATGTCTGAAAATGAAGTCAATCTGGATGCAATAAAAGCTGATTTGGATAACTCAATGAGGGAAGTGAAAGAAAGATCAATGGCAGAAATTGACTCATTGAACCGTGCAATTGAATCAGGCAGGGCAACTATAATAACTTATCGAGATTTAATATACCACTATTCACGTTTAGATGTAGATAAAAAATTTTTCAATGCAAAATATAACGAAGCGGTTAATTTTATAAATGATGAAATCAACCGTGGTATAACTATAACTCCATCCTTCACGTATATGCTTCTTGCAGAAATTCATACAACAGCAAAAAACAAAAAACTTGCAAAACAAAGCTATGATACAGCATTAAGTTTTGGAGAAAACACTGTTCAAATTCTTTCAAGCAGGGCCAGTTCAAACACCTTGTTTGATGATTATGCTGCAAATTATGAGATAATTTATGCCCTGAGTAGAATAATCGAGCAAGAACCGAATAATATCGATGCTTACATGGCAAGAGCAGAGGTTGGGACAGGAAAATTAAGTATCTTTAATGAAAATACCATAAGTGATTTTGAAAAGGTTATTGAACTATCGGATGATGAGGAGCTTAAGGAATATCTTCGTTCTCAAATAGAAAGCCTTAGACAACTTAAAACTTATATTGCAACTAAAAACCCGTATTCCTGGCTAATTATAGTTTTAGTCATAATAGGAGTTATCTATGTAATCGCCTCTGATTTAATTCCTTTTTTCTCATACTTTTTTGGTAAGTAGGATGTCATACCGCTGCGCTAAGTTAATAGTTACATTTTAATATAAGTGTGAGCGGTATCTAATGGCATGATTTCAGACCCCGCTCAGACTTATATTATTGCCACAATATTCTAATTGCGCAGCGGGGTGACAGCTAATTTGATATTACAAACCTTAAAACTGTTTCAAGAATCTTTCATCGTTGTTGAAGAACAGTCTGATGTCATCGACTGCCCATTTTAGCATGGCGAGTCTTTCTACACCCATACCGAACGCGAATCCCGAATACACTTCAGGGTCGATGTCGACGCCTTTTAAAACGTTAGGGTCAACCATGCCTGCACCGAGGATTTCGAGCCAGCCTGTGCCTGAACATGTTCTGCAGCCCTTGCCTTCACAGATTATGCACTGAACATCAATCTCTGCAGAAGGCTCTGTGAAAGGGAAAAAGCTGTTTCTGAATCTTGTCGGACGGGCAGAGCCGAAATATATTCTGATAAATTCGTTCATAACCCCTTTTAAATCAGCGAAAGTCACATCCTTGTCTACAAGAAGCCCTTCTATCTGGTGGAAAAGGTTGTTTTTTCTGGAACTTACAGCTTCGTTACGATATACTCTCCCCGGAGAAAGTACTTTTATCGGAGGCTTTTGGCTGAGCATTTCACGAACCTGTGAAGTTGAAGTCTGACTTCTTAGAATCACATTAGATGCAAGGTTTGTGTAGAAGGTATCCTGCATATCTTTTGCGGGGTGATCTTCCGGGAAATTCAACATATCAAAGTTGAAGTATTCTGTCTCAACTTCAGGTGAATTTTCCTCGTGCACAAGTGAAAAACCCATGCCTGTAAAAATTTCTACGATTTCATTTATTGTTTGAGTCAAAAGGTGCACTCTGCCATACGGTGCATAAGTACCCGGCAGCGTGATATCTATTCTTTCGCTCTCTAATTTTTCATTCAGCTCTTTTTGATAAATCTGCTGGTGTTTTTCATCGAGTTTGGTTTCGATTTCGTTAGCAATTTTGTTTGCCATTGAACCGACAATTCTTTTATCCTCGTCAGACAGGTCTTTGAGGTTCTTTTTTATATTATTGAGTTCGCTGTTTCTGCTTAAAAATTCTATTTTAACTTCTTCAACGTCTTTCGAAGTTTGTGCTTTTTCGATAGCGCTCAATGCTTTTTCTTGAATATTTTCTAAAGTTTTTTGCATATTCCTCTGTCCTTCAATCTTTACAATTATTATATAACAAAAAGTCTTAACAAATGTAAACATAAGCCGAAATTTCCTAAAGCCAGACACACTATATGCCGATAACAATATCACAAGGGACAAACAGGAGGCGCATCATCATGGGATTTGCAGTTGGAAGGAATCACAGCTATAAGGATTATAGCGCTAATTATCACACCAGACACAGACATACAAAGGAAGCAAAAGTACAGCAGGCTCAGAGCAATGTATCTGAAGCAGAAAACAGTTCAGTGCTTAAAAGTTCTGATACTAATCTGAACGTATTGGATTTTCTTCAAGCGAGCTCTTATACTGATTTGTTGAAATATGAATTATTAAGCGAGTTGAGCGGATTAACAGAAGCAGATGAAGAGCTGGATGATGCGGTGATTCCTGCTGTTCCTGAAGCAGAAGAAGTTGAAGAAGCAGAGCCAGAATTACAGGCAAGTGAAGAAAAAATAAAAATGCCGACTCCTTATGAGCAGCTTTTGCAGTTTGATATGGATGCATTCAAAAATATATTTGTGTTCAATGACTTATCGGATTATGACCCGTATGCAATGAACCCGTTCGGTTCGACAGGAAAAACAATTTTTGATCCGATTGATTTAAGTTTATCTTACACCCCCGTGAGCTGGAGCTCCGTTGAAATAGCTAAATGGAGCTCCTATGGGGAGTTGTATCAACTGGAAGTGTAAGTTGATGGTGTCATACCGCTGCGCTAAGTTATTAATTGCACTTTAATATAAGTGTGAGCGGTATCTAAAAGCGTGATTTTTAGACCCCGCTCACACTTAAATTGTTGCAGTAATATAAAATAAAACAGCGGGGTGACAAAATTTCTATGTGGGCTATTGTTTGTTGAGGGATTTATTTTTATACTTGGTATAATAAAGTAGGTTGGGCATACCTGCCCAACAACATAACTTGTGGGATTCCTGCCGCCGCAGGAATGACAATCTGAAAAGACAAGTAGGGTGGGCTATTGCCCACCGGTAAAAGACAAATGAGAGGCAGCTTATGACTGTAAGTATACATTACATTGGACACAGTGCTTTTTTTATTCAGGATAATGTAGCAAATGCAGGTGTTTTGATTGACCCTTTTATTTCACAAAATCCTACAGCCAAGGTGAATTTCGAATATGAGTCCGTGAAGGATATTGTTGTTACACACGGGCATGGCGACCACTTGGGCGATGCGATTCCTCTTTCAAAAAAGCTGAATGTGCAGATTACTGCGATATTTGAGCTTGCCAACTATTGTGCAAAAAACGGTGCAACAGCGTCAGGCGTAAACATTGGCGGGCTAATCAGACTCAACGGTGCGTTTGCGAAATTCCTTCCTGCTTTTCACAGCAGCTCTACTCCTGACGGACAGTATGCCGGTATGCCTGCAGCGGTACTGCTGGAAGTAGACGGTAAGAAAATTTATCATGCGGGGGATAACTGCTTGAATTCTGAAATGAAAGTTGTCGGTGAGATTTATAAACCTGATATAGCACTGCTTCCTGTCGGGTCGCATTATACGATGGATATGTATGAGGCTGTTGTTGCGGCCGAGTGGGTTGGGGCAGATACGGTTATACCTATACATTACAATACTTTTGATGCAATAAGTGCGGATGTGAAAAAATTTAAAGAAGAAGTGGAAAAGATTGGAAAAAAATGTGTGATATTGAAGCCGGGAGAAGTTCTGGCAGTATAGATAAATCAGCAAAAAAATTCACTATTATGGCGGTACCTACAGGAATAGGTGCCTCGATAGGCGGGTATGCCGGTGACGCAAATCAGGCGGCAAGAAAAATTTCCGAAGTTATACCCGTTATTGTAAACCCTAATGTCGTTAATGCAGCTGTGTTTTCAGGAATCAATGAAAATATGCTTTATGTTGAAGGCAAGGCACTGACGGATTTTGTTGCAGGAAAAATTGGCTTGATACCGTCCAAGAACAATAAAATCGGTATAATCTTTGATAAAGCAATCCCCCAAAATGTTTTGAATATCCATATCAATACGGTGAATGCCGTGAAAACGGTTTATGGGATTGATGTTGTAGGATATGAAATTACAAAAGAAAATGCGGGGATAGAATTTTTTATAACCGAAACAGGAATCTCGACAGGCTCCCTCAACAATCCTGAAACACTTCTTGAAGCAGGGAAAAAACTTGTTGAACAAGGTGCAGAAGTACTTGCAGTAGTGTGCTTTTTTGAAACACCACCTGAAGACAATTATGAAAGTGGTGAGGGAGTGGACATTGTCGGTGGGATAGAGGCGGTTGTCTCACATTATCTGTATGAAAACCTTGGCTGTCCTTGTGTTCATGCACCTGCGTTTTTGGATGTGACTATTTCAGATAAAATTGTAGACCCTAAAGTTGCGGCAGAGTATATTACTCCGACATTTTTGCCTTGTTTGCTTTTGGGATTGAGAAATGCGCCTTTGATTACGAATATCATAAACGGGAATTGTATAACATATAAGGATCTGCATTCTATCGTTATGCCCTATAATTCATTAGGCAGCAGCATTGTATTTGATGCGATAAAGCATAAGATACCTGTGTATGCGATAAAAGAGAATTCAACCGTTTTGAATATTAATAAATATGCAATCGGAAAGCAAAATGATATAATAGAATTGGATTCGTATGAAGAATATACAAGCTTAATAAAGATGGAGATTTCTTAATGAATAAAAAGGCTTTCACTATTGCAGAAATGCTGGTTGTGTTATCAATTGTTGCTTTGATTTCACTTTTAACAATAACTACCCTAAGACCCTATATTGCAGAAAGTACCATGTCCAAACAATATTATAGAGCATATACGACAGTAAACACTGCAGTTTATAACATTCTTGCTGATGTAATAGATTGTAATCAGGCAAGAGCAGACTATATTGATGCACGGATGGCAGCAGGCAACGCCAATCCTACTCAGGGAGCTCCTACTGAGTGTCAGTTCCCGAGCACCCCTCAGACACTTTGTAATGCTATGACCTCAACCACAGGCTATACAAGCTCTACCGGATACGTAGGTTATATAAACACCGCCTGGGCAACATGTGCTAATATTCAATCTGCAGGTGCAAATATCAACACTCTCGTTGCCGGAAAAGATGATGCTGCATTGAGAAGCATTGCTGTTTTTAAAGCAACTAACGAAATGTATTTTTACATGCAGCCGATATCTATAACATCACCGGTTTTCGGCGCAGAAAACTTTACTTTAATATGGGTTGATATGAACGGAAACAAAAGGCCTAATAGTACACTGTCAGCTACTCCTAAACAACCTGCAGACATAGTTCCGTTTTTAGTTTCTCAAGATGGCAAGGTCACTCCGCTGGGTATCCCTACATTTGACTATAGATATATGACTGCGACAGTTAAATTCTCAACTCCAGATATACCATGGGATATGGAAACAGTTGCAGAAATGCAAGCAAAAACAGCCGAAGAGATTGCCCAAATAATCAAAGATAACGAAGATGCCGGCTCCTCTGATCCTTTCAATTTGGGCATAGGAACAAAAGATGAAAATAAACCGGCTAAAAGAACATTTGCGGAAGCAAAACTCAGAGCATACGATAAATACTACAACCTTGATGTGGCAAGTATAGCTGACCCGTTTGCTGATAGCGTGGACTCTGTTACAAAAGCAATGTCGGATCTTTCGCATACACAACACCCGTCTTGCCGAGAAGCTACTGCTCCGGCTCCGGCGTTGAGAGCTGCAACCGAATATCCGGCATGTGGTGTGAAAGTAAACAATCCTGACAACCGTTTGTTTAGAAATTTCCGTAACGAATAACCAAATAACTGTTGGAAGAAACTGTCCAAATAAACTTAGATTATGATAAACTTAGTTTATTATGGTGTCTAACGTAAT
>JAVBRY010000096.1:0-2637 GCA_031547505.1 Candidatus Gastranaerophilaceae bacterium
ATGCAACAGTTAGAAACCGCTGCATATGAACCTAAAACGTTCGACCCCAACGAAGAATTTGTTGTAGGAATGTCAGCGTGCGGCTTTGCCACAAAAGGCGGCTTTATTTTGTTAGACGCAATCAAAGAACTTAAAAAAACATATCCGAAAATTAAAGCAAAAATAATTTACCCTAAACACTCTAAAAATTTAGGGTTAAAACTATATCTTAAATTTTTTAACATAGAAAAAAATGTTGAATTCTATGAGTACCAAAAAGACATAAAGTCCTTTTACAGAAGCTGCCACTGTTGGGCTGTTCCTTCTTTGCGCGAGTCTTTTGGCAGAGTGGTCACTGAAGCAATGTCATTAAAAATCCCTGTTATTGTCGGTTCCAATGTGGGTGCGAAGGATATTATCAAAGATGGTGAAAACGGATTTATTTTTCAAATGAATAAATACTCAGGCAAAGATTTAGCCGCAAAAATTTTATATCTAAAAGATAATTATAATAACTCAAATGAACTGATTGAAAAAGCATACTTAACTTCAAAAAGCTGTACCTGGGAGAATTTTGCACAAGATATGTTCAATGCATTGCTTGATTCAAGTTCCAACGAAACAGCAAAAACCGAAGCCCTTGTAAAATAAAAAAAACCGTGGAGGTGCAATCCCACGGTAATAACTCGTAAACACAAGGTTGATATAATTTTTTCGTCACCCCGCTGCGTGATTGTTGAACGCCGGGATAATTTAATTCTGAGCGGGGTCTATTGTAGGGTTTCATCCCCATTGGGATTATTAATTCTTATTATTCTTTGTATCAGCTGCCGCTATATGAGATTTTTCGCTGATTGTGAGTGCGTTTGAGATTGGAATTCCGCCTGCTTGAGCCGGTGAATTTACCACTCTGCCGTTAACATACATTACTGAAGAACCGCCGCCATCGAGGTTCATCGCATTAACACAGCCGAAATCTTTCATCATTCTGGCAAGTTCGCCTAAAGTCATACCGACTGAATTTTGTTCTCTGCCGTCTACCGTAACCATTATAAAGTCATTTTCTGCTGTATATCCGATTGCTGTACGAGGATTTTTGCCGGTGATTGCAGCGAGCTTTTGTTCTGTCACATCTATGTAGATTTCTCCTTCTTTAACAAGGTAAGGACCGCCGCTTATAATGTGGTCTACGTTGTTCCAGACAGGATTCATTTTGATATCGAGCTCTACTTTTGAAGCATTAAAAAACGGCTTCAGTTTTTCGATTGGTCCGGATATAACATATCCTTGTTCCGGTATCTGCACTGAGCCGCTTGAATTGGTTATAACTTCTCCTTTGGCGCCTATGGCTATATTGGTACCATATTGGGGCGGTGTCGGTGAATTTTGTCCCCAGTCTTTGGTGTATATGAGGACGTATGTTGAGAGCATCCTCGGCTGGTTGATATTATCGACGGTGACCGGCGGTGCACCTTTTGTCTTTAGATAGGAATCTATGCCGACTTTGGACATCTTGAATTCGTTTTTGCCTATGCCCATCGCAACACGATTGTAGATAGGACCTGTGTAGACTTTCTTGTCTATCATCAATGTGCCTAAAGGTACTCCTGTTTGGGGCTTAAAATAAGTGCCGTTCACTGCGGCGATAGAATTATTCTTTTGTGCAATAGTTCTAATAGTTGCCCGTCTATTTAAATTTTCTGACGCTAATTGCGGTGCTATTTCAATATTTGGATTTAATTTCCGATTCACTTCTACTATATTAATCTTCACGGGGCGAGAATTGATATACCTCACCAATTGGATATGCTTCACCCCTTCTGAAACTTGAACAATGTTCACCCCTTTGTACCGCATTCTGAGCCTTGTTTCCCATCTTTGTTTTTCTTCTGCAAGGCTTATCGGCTGAGATATAACAAGAGGCTCTGCAGAGAATGAGGTCGGAGGAAGGAATGCAGTTTTTGCAATTTCTTTTCCGGTAGCAGCTAAAGGATTATTCAAAACCAAGTGAGGAACACAGATCACAGATAAGAGTATAGTAAAATATAATGAATTATTTAAAATTCGATTAATACTCTTGTGATTTTCATAAAATGTAGTGTTCATGTTTATGCTTAGTCTATCCTTTCTACTATAATTGTAGCATATCTGATATATAGCTTCAATACTGAATATTACGCAATTTTAAATAAACAAGCGAGAGTAGCTTTACGCCCTTCACAATACTTAATAAATCAAGCACTTTCAAACAGGGTCAAAAGTGTTGAAACAACACTATTTGAGGTGTATTTCCTGTAAGAATATTTATTATGCAAATTGCGAAGCAATTCTAAGATTTACAGATGTAACAACGTGCTCCCCGACCATATACGTAGCTTCATTTATTTTCTTGGCGAAACAACGATTACCTCGCACTGTCTGAGACTCTGTAAGAGTCGAGTTTGCGAGGTCAATGTTGAGCTTAGAAAATATTGAAGTGTAGTATCCGGTCGGAAGTTTTGCCTTCTTTTTCAGAAAACTTGTTTTCTTGAAAAATGGCCTCACGAAAACACTTCAGGCTGTAAAGTAGGTTGGGTTTTAACCCAACAGCGTGATTAGTAAATAGTGAGTTGCGGGTCTTTTTGTTAAAAAGACCCGCTGGACGGAGTCCCCGCCGGA
>JAVBRY010000196.1:0-7774 GCA_031547505.1 Candidatus Gastranaerophilaceae bacterium
AGTATCCTTGAGGTCAGCCTGTCTTTTGACAATGCTGTCGTCAATGCGATGAAGCTCGAGCATATGAGCGACAAATGGCGCCATAGATTTTTGACATGGGGTATTGCGATTGCTGTTTTTGGGATGAGGTTCTTGTTCCCGATTCTAATCGTGTCAATCTTTGCAAAGGTCTCGATGGCGGCTGTTGCGAAGATGGCGATTTATGACTCGGAAAAATATGCCCATTATCTGCATATATCCCATGCTCCGATTGTCGCTTTTGGCGGTGCGTTTTTGATGATGCTATTCTTGCACTACTTTTTTAATGAAGAAAAGGATGTTCACTGGATACATGTCCTTGAGGAGAAACTCAGTATTGCCGGAAATATTAACGGACTTGAAACGATAATCACTCTTATTATAATTTATGCCATACAAACCCAGGTTGCACCTGATATGAGGCTGCACGTTGTTTTATCGGGTATTGCTGGTGTGATTTTGTACTTGATGATTGACGGGTTGAGTAAGTTTCTTGAGAAAAAAGAAGCAGAGCAGGCTGCTAAGGCGGTTGGCGTTTGTGCCAGAACAGGCGGGTTCGTTTCGTTCTTGTATCTTGAATTTATTGATGCTTCATTCTCTTTGGATGGTGTTTTGGGTGCGTTTGCGCTCAGTAAGGATATTGTTATAATCTCGATAGGTCTTTGTATCGGTGCGATTTTTGTCCGTTCATTGACGGTTCTCTTGGTTGAAGAAGGTACGCTTAAGCAGTTCAAGTATCTGGAGCATGGTGCTCATTGGGCTATTGGCGTGCTTGCAGCGTTAATGTTTGCTTCTACTTTCCATGAGATTCCTGAGGCTGTTACCGGTCTTTTAGGAGTGGTGTTTATTGGCGCTTCGTTTGTTTCTTCTGTGCTTCATAACAAAAAGCAAAATAGCCAGTAATTTCAGTATTTTAAATATTTACTGGGGGGGGCTTGCAATAATAGTATAAACCTGTATAATTATTTTATTAGGAATAATTCTTATTAAGCTAGAGTCTAAAATAATTTGTCATTCCTGCACTCTGCCGAACAAAAGCTGACCAAATGTCAGGTTTTGTGAGAGGTAAAGGAATCTCACAATCAGTTGGACAACTAGTTAATCTAACGTCAAAAATATCGTAAGAATAAATAGATACAGAAAAGAGGTAAATTATGGCTAAAAAATTCGTATGTTCCGTATGCGGATACACACATGAAGGTGATGCTGCACCTGAAAAATGCCCACTGTGCGGTGCGGTTGCTGAAAAATTCAATATTGCACAAGATGAGTCTGGTAAAGGCTGGGCTGATGAGCACAGAATCGGCGTAGCACAAGGTGTAGATGCAGAAGTCCTTCAAGGATTAAAAGATCATTTTATGGGTGAATGCACAGAGGTCGGTATGTATCTTGCAATGTCAAGGCAAGCTGACAGAGAAGGTTATCCGGAAGTTGCAGAAGCTTATAAAAGAATCGCTTTTGAAGAAGCCGAACACGCTGCAAAATTTGCGGAATTGTTAGGTGAAGTTGTTACAAATTCAACTCAAAAAAACCTTCAAATGCGTGTAGATGCAGAAAACGGTGCTTGTGCAGCTAAAAAAGCAATCGCAACAAGAGCCAAGGAGCTCAATCTTGATGCAATCCACGACACTGTTCATGAGATGTGCAAAGACGAGGCTCGCCACGGACAGGCATTCCAAGGGCTTTTGAACAGATATTTTAAATAGTCTTTAACACTAATAAAAAGTCCACCCTTTCAGGGGTGGATTTTTGTATTTGGAGTTTATATCATACATATCTTGACGAAAGCTCAATATACACTACAATAAAAGGATAAATATTTACACAATAGCGAAAAAAATCACGTTACAATCATAGGAACAGAATATACTTGAAACGCAGACCGAATGATAACTTTTATTAATAATTGTTCGAAATACACTTGCGCTAGTCCTGAAAACAAGTTATATTAATAGTGAAAATTTTCACGATAAGGAGATCACATACATGGAATCTAAATGTATACGAAATGCCGAAAACAAGGAAGTTTGTGTCGTAAAAACAAATGAAGACCTCGATGCAATAATTAAAAAGGCAAAAGAGGCACAGCAAATCTATGCGGCCTTTAAACAAGATGAAGTCGACAGAATTTTCAAGGCTGCGGCTACGGCTGCAAACAAAATGCGTATTCCTCTGGCTAAAATGGCTGTTGAAGAAACAGGAATGGGCATTGTTGAAGATAAAATCATCAAAAACCACTTTGCTTCTGAATACATCTACAATAAATATAAAGATGTCAAAACGGCGGGTGTTATTGATGTAGATAAGGTTAATGGAATCATTAAAGTAGCTGAGCCGATAGGTGTTATTGCTGCTGTAATTCCGACTACAAACCCTACATCTACCGCTATATTTAAAGCGCTTTTGGCAATAAAAACCAGAAACGCGCTTGTATTTTCGCCTCACCCGAGAGCAAAAGACAGTACAATCCTTGCGGCTAAGGTCTGCCTTGAGGCAGCTGTAGCAGCAGGAGCTCCGGATTTTCTTATCGGATGGATTGATGAACCTTCTGTTCCTCTTTCTAATGCGCTTATGCAGCACGATGATATTGATATGATTCTTGCTACTGGCGGCCCGGGTATGGTTAAGGCAGCTTACTCTTCAGGTAAGCCTGCATTGGGTGTAGGCCCGGGTAACGTACCTGCTGTAATTGATGAAACAGCTGACATCAAAATGGCAGTATCTTCAATACTATTGAGTAAAACTTTTGACAATGGTGTAGTATGTGCATCTGAACAGTCAATCATAGCTGTTAAAGATGTTTATGAAGAAGTTAAAAAAGAACTCTGCTATAGGGGTGCCTATTTCTTAAATGATGAGGAAAGAGACAAGGTAGGCCACACTGTCATCAGAGACGGCAACTTAAATGCTGCAATTGTAGGACAGTCTGCGCACAAGATTGCTCAAATGTCAGGGGTAGATGTTCCTGAATCAGCAAAAATCCTCGTCGGAGAAATAAACAGAGTAGCTATGGATGAACCGTTCTCGCATGAGAAACTTTCACCTGTTATTGCTCTTTTCAGCGCAGAGGACTTTGAACATGCTGTTGATATTGCACATTCGCTTATCGAATTTGGCGGTCAGGGGCACACTTCGGTTCTTTATACTGATGAAAGGAAATCTGACAGAATAAAATATTTCGGAAGAAAATTACAAACAGGAAGAATCCTGATAAACACTCCATCTTCACAAGGTGCAATCGGTGACCTATACAATTTTAGATTACCTCCGTCATTGACCTTGGGATGCGGCTCTTGGGGCGGAAATGCTACGAGTGAAAACGTAGGAGTAAAACATTTATTAAACATAAAAACTATAGCCGAAAGGAGAGAAAATATGCTCTGGTACAAAGTTCCTTCAAAGATTTACTTCAAAAGAGGAGCTACTGACCTCGCTCTTCGTGAGCTGGCAGGCAAGAAAAGAGCATTTATTGTCACTGACAGATATCTCTTTGATTCAGGCGTAACCAATAACGTAACAGATGTCTTGGAAGAAATCGGAGTAGATTTCCAAATCTTCTTCGACGTAAAACCTGATCCTAATATATCTACAATCAACGAAGCTCTTTCTATGGTCAGAACTTTCGAGCCTGATGTAATCATCGCAATAGGCGGCGGTTCTCCTATAGATGCGGCAAAGATTATCTGGTTGATGTACGAACAGCCTGATACGGTGTTCGAAGATATAGCTATGAGATTTATGGATATCAGAAAAAGAATCTGCGCTATCCCTGAATTGGGCAAAAAAGCTGAACTCGTTGCTATCCCGACAACTTCAGGTACGGGCTCAGAGGTGACACCGTTTGCGGTTATCACAGATGATGAAACACATATTAAATACCCGATTGCAGATTATGCTTTGACTCCGAATATGGCAATCATCGACCCTAACCTCGTTGATACAATGCCTAGAGCGCTTTGTGCGGTTTCAGGTTTGGATGCAATGACTCACGCAATCGAGGCATATGTTTCTTCAATGGCAACAAACTTTACTAACAGTAATGCTCTTGAAGCAATTAAGCAGCTGTTTAAATATCTGCCACGCTCATACAAAGAAGGTGCAAACGACCCTATAGCAAGAGAGCGTGTTCACTATGCCGCAACTATTGCCGGTATGGCCTTCGCAAACTCATTCTTGGGTATATGCCACTCTTTGGCACATAAGTTGGGTTCAGCATTTAATATTCCTCACGGATTGGCGAACGCACTTCTTATTAGCCAGGTCATAAGATTCAACGCAACTGACTGTCCGACAAAACAAGCAGCTTTTGCTCAATATAAATTCCCTAACGCAAAAGCAAAATACGGACAAATTGCTGATGAACTTCACCTTGGCGGAAAAAATGACGACGAGAAGGTTCAATTGCTCTTAGATGCGATTACCGAACTCAAAAACGAAGTAGGCGTTTCACTGTCAATCAAAGAAGCAGGAATACCGGAAGATGAATTCTACGCAAAAATTGATGAAGTCGTAGAACTTGCTTTCGATGACCAATGTACGGGAGCTAACCCGAGATATCCATTGATGAAGGAACTTAAACAAATCCTCATTGACGCATATAACGGTGTGGTATAACATATTTTGTCATACCGCTGCGTGATTTTGAGAGGTATTTCTATATAAATCTGAGCGGTATCTGAAAAGCTAAAAGCATTTAGACCCCGCTCAGATAAAATCAAAACTATTTGCACAACTGGGTGCAGCGGGGTGACTATATTTTAAATATTGTCTCCGACTCATCGGATTTTTTTAATAGTTCATTTTATCTCCGTCGAGAATGACAAGAGTGGCACAAGATTCACCTGTTGATTCACAGCTTGTTTTGAGTATATTACGTGATTTCCCAAATCCGTGTGTGTAAAGACCTGCTGTATCAACGTTAAGAACGCCAGCACTATTTGGAGTGGTAACACTGGCAACTGTTGATAAAACAAATACAAAAACATCTTTGCCCAAAATATTAGGACCTGCGTGTCCGTTTACATCAACATAGATAAAAGCCTGAGTACTAGCTGTTTTAGATACAAATGCCATTCTGCTGCCGTCAGCCAATATTACTTTGTAGCCTCCATTTGCGCCTGTTGATGTGGTGCCGGCGATAGTTTTAAATGCCGGGCCGAAGCATGTATCATCCGTCTTACAATCAGTCATAACATTTAAATTCGGAGCAAAGTATGTAGTGAACAGAGTCTCATTATTAGTCCAGGTCCACATTTCAAGCGGAGCAATTCTGCGATCCGCCAGCCCTACCGCATTATTCAATACGGCCTGAGATTTCTTAAGGCCTGCAACATATCCTTTATCCCTGGAATTTGTAATAATCGCAGGGGTAACCATTGCCGCAATGACACCTAGTATTATCAAGGTCATCAATGCCTCTGCTAAAGTAAAGCCCGGTTTTTTTCTATTTTTAATCATTAATACATACCTCTTTGGTGATTCGATAAATGAATTATACTTAATTTTATACCATACAAGCATCGTTTCTAACAAAACTTTACACTAAAACGCTTACGGATAAAACATAAAGTGTTAAGTGTATATTATCTCCCGTCTAAAAATGCTATACTATAAAAAAGCATTAGTATATCTGAGGACAGAATATTGAAAATCTTTTTAGTTGACGATAATGAAGCTAATCTAAAGATTTTGGAATTAATTTTAATCAGGGAAGGCTACGAAGTAGAAACTACTACGAGCTCAAAAAATGCCCTGCCAAAAATCTCAAATACACAGTATGATTTAATAATTCTTGATGCACAAATGCCGGAGATGGATGGATATGAGCTCTGTGAAGAGATAAAAAAATTCTGTGACGTGCCTGTGATTTTCATTAGTGCACAAGACGACACATATGATATAGTTAAAGGCTTTGAATCCGGTGCTGTTGACTACATAACAAAACCCTTTAAGGCATCAGAGGTTAAAGTCAGAGTATCTACGCACCTGAAGCTTGGCAGGCTGCAAAAAGAACTTCTGGAACAAAATAGATCCTTGGAACTAAAAGTTGAGTCACAAGTTAAGGTGATTGAAGAGACTCAGATGGCTACCATATTTTCTCTCGCAAAGCTTGCACAATCCCGTGATGATGAAACAGGACTTCACTTGGAAAGAATTCAGCGTTTTTGCTACACTCTCACTGAAGATTTGATGAAAAACTCTAATTACAGTGAGATAATGGATGAAGTCTTTATAAACAATATTCTTCACTCAAGCCCCTTGCATGATATCGGCAAAGTAGGCATCCCTGATAAAATACTTTTGAAACCGGGTAAATTAACTCCGGATGAATTTGATATTATGAAAACTCATACCACGATCGGTGCCGAGACATTAGAACTGGTTAATAACAAATTTGGCAGCAGCGATTTTCTGGCTATGGGCATAGATATAGCCAGGCACCACCACGAAAGATGGGATGGTAAAGGCTATCCGTACCAGCTAAAGGGCAGCGACATCCCATTGTCTGCAAGAATAATGGCTATAGCTGATGTCTATGATGCACTAAGAGCAGAGCGTGTGTATAAAAGCTGGTATTCCCAGGACAAAGCTTGTGCTATAATTATAGAAGGCAGCGGAACCCAATTTGACCCTGTATTAGTTGCTTCATTCATAAGAGTTTCAGATAGATTCGACAAAGTTTTTAAGGAATGGTTTAGCTAACGAAAACATGAACAACTGTATAAAATTATTTTATTTACTAATAATAAGTATATTTTGTGTTAGCCCCTGTATAGCAGAGCAGACATTTATTACTGTTCCTTCTTCTGATGTCCTGCCCAAAGGCGAATGGATGCTAAAAGAGTCCAACCGCTTCAGTCCTTTTGGTGAAAAATATATTAATCTCACACCGTATGCTGTTTTTGGTACGGGCTGGGGAACCGAAAGTACTATAGGTGTTGGTACAAGTATTAAAGATTCAACTGAAGTATCTCTGGATTTGAGAGTTAAAAAGGTTTTCAAGGTTGGTGAAAGCTCGAGATTCACTGTTGGAGGCAAGCTTAAGCCATCCTTGACAGATGGGTCAAATCCTGACAGCATGATATATGCACACTCTTCATACATATTTAGAAAAACTAAAACAACAA
This sequence comes from Candidatus Gastranaerophilaceae bacterium, assembly GCA_031547505.1. Classification (GTDB taxonomy): domain Bacteria; phylum Cyanobacteriota; class Vampirovibrionia; order Gastranaerophilales; family Gastranaerophilaceae; genus JAVBRY01. The sequence continues at coordinate 7,146 of JAVBRY010000196.1, forward strand.
TTACAGCAGGCGGTTATTTAGCAGGATATGGAGAGGCTCCGGGGAATACCGGGGTGATGGTAGGTATCGACCAAACAATTATACCTAGGAAATTGCGTTTAGTAGCTGACTGGATGTCAAGACAAGATTCTGGATGTGCACTTGCAGTAGGTTTTAAGATAAGACCTCAACCAACTACCTCGATTACTACAGCGGTCTTAATACCTAATAATGGCGAGCGAATCGGGTTTTCTGTATCAATTTCAAAGTATCTGGGCAAATTGATACCTGAAAAAGAAACAGGTGAAACAGGGGAAAAGAAGGAAAAACTATGAAAAAGTTCTTTGTATTGTTGAGTATTCTATGTTTAGGTTCTCTGGCGGTCTATGCAGATGACGATGATTATGAATATAAAGGGGTAGTGAACCCTAATTTGAAAAAAATGCTCAAACCTGAATTTAGAGATTTTAGCGGCAGAGACCTATCAGGTCATAACTTCGAAGGTCAGGATTTGGATAAAACAAACTTTGAAGGTGCTAATCTGTCAGGCGCTAACTTCAGATATGCAGAAGTTGAAAAATGCAACTTTAAAAACGCAAACCTCACTAATGCGGACTTTACGGGAGCAGATTTAGAAGAAGCCAACCTTA
>JAVBRY010000242.1:0-6155 GCA_031547505.1 Candidatus Gastranaerophilaceae bacterium
ACCTCAAGAACCGCTCATGATGGATGAAGCAGTCGAGTTTTTGAAGGATAAGCAACACGAAAAGGGTATTACCACGGTTCAATTCTTAAAAAGTTTCCCTCGTAAAAAACGGGTTGAGATAGTCGATATACTGCGCGGTGCAAAAACAATCCCGCTGGATTGGAAAGAGCTTTCGCTCATTGCACAGGTGCTGGATATAAGCAAAGAGGAAATTTATCCATACTGGGAATCACGCGTAAAGCAGCTTTTCCAGGCGTCAGGGATGAATCTCCAGGCGAATGGACCTCTTGTAACGGCTATGTTCGAATGTGCACGAAACTATATTGAACAATAAGAACGAATAGTTCGGGAAGCCTTAGAGAAGCCCCAAAAGGCAATTTTGGCGGCAAGTTCTTGAGGCAATTCCTAAAGTTCGATTTATAACTACCATACTCCGCCTTTAGGCGGAGTTATTTTATGTTTAAAATTAAAAATACTGTCATTCCGGGCTGCGGCGCCGACCCGGTCGTGACCCGGAATCTGAACCCATTTTGGATTTAACAATTATCTTTGGAGTCAGAATAAATAGCAATTTCTTGCCGCCCCGGGCATAAAATATTTGCTAGTTAGATCTTTGATGGAGCTTGTCCCTGTGCCTGACACGGGAGGGTCTCATGCTGCGTGCTTCAATGGAGTATACTCACTCACAACCAAAATGAAAACTCCCACAATCCATGCTATAATACAATGTAGCGAACTTTTAAAATTGAATTTATTTATAATTATGGGGACGTTTTGGATTTGACAGGGTGATCGTGTGTACCAGGCTGCGAGCCTGAGCGCTGTTCTCAGTAAAAACGAGCAAAATCAAATAAACGCTAATAACGTTGTTGAAGGCAATTTCGCACCTAGAGCATATGCTCAAGCTGCGTAGTTCGACAGACTGAACTAATGCCCACTCTATCCGACCAGCTTGCCGTTTGATAGGGTAATTATGCAAGACGCAGTGCGGGGATGAGAATTTAACCGCATGAAGACCTTTCTCAAAGTGCGCACCACTATAAACTGCTTTGCTTCTATCTTAGGTTGCGGATGCTTTCCTTATTAGGAGCGAGAAAAAAGCACCTACGCCCGTAGATGTTTGTTGCACTCCATTTTGGACGTGGGTTCGATTCCCACCGTCTCCACCATATTATTTTGACCTTTTGGTCAAAAATAATATGTTCGTATGTCTTCACTTCACGAGGTTTTTTATGATAGAAAAAGAAAGTTGGATGACAGATGTCATTGAAAAATTAAAAAACGAATTTGGCAAAAGGCTGCTCATGGTCGGGTTACAAGGAAGTTATCGCCGTAACGAACCAACTGAAAAAAGTGATTTTGATATTGCTGTCATATTGGATACTTTAAATTTAGATGATTTAGATAAATATCGTTCAATTTTGGTAACAATGCCCGAATACGAAAAAGCATGCGGCTTCATAAGCGGAAAACAAGAATTATTAAATTGGCCAAAACATGAAATATTTCAATTTTTAGAAGACACACAGGTTTATTATGGCACATTGCAAGGTATGCTCCCTGAATACACCATTGAGGATATAAAAAACAATATCAAGATTAATTCGGTCAACATGTACCACATTTTATGCCATACTTATGTGAGCACAAAAGAACTTAATGCTGAAATTTTGAAGGATTTTTATAAAGGAACTTATTATATTCTTAAGATGAAACATTATGTTGAAACAGGTGAAATTTTAAAAAGTAAACTGGAATTATATGAAAAATTAGAAGCTGAAGATAAAGAAATATTGGGTATAAACATAAACTGGGATTTTTTAGTATTTGATTGCCACCAAAATCCTAAAAAATATTTCGAAAAACTCTTAGACTGGACATCGAAATTTCTTTCTTGATATAAAAACGAGAATTATACTGCGATGACTGAGCAAACACGGAGAGCCGTTACACGCGAACGAGCAAGACATTCCCACCGTATGGTAGCAAATTTAGCGTTCTTACCACCGTCTCCATTTTTAAAAATTACTTTCACTATTCATAAAAGTGGGAATCAAACCGATTTGTTCTGCGAACAAAAGGGTTCTCCCCTCTCACAAAAGCAACATTTGGTTGCTTTTGTGAGAGGGGAGCCCTCTACATTATGTCATGCTGAAGCACCCGACTTATTATCTTAAATAATCTTGAAATATTCAGCATCTTACCAACTAGGTTTGAAGGCTTCAAGCATACGATGTCAACGAGACAGATACCGCACAGCACCCAATTAATGCTATATGCGACTCTTGACTCTGCGGTATGACACGTATTTTTCTGGGGTTATTTGTTGGTGCAGTATAACTGCACCCTACAGACTAATGGACAAATCAGGTCTATTGGGAAATAACAGCATTTTCTTCCAGTTCTGTTGGCATATATGGCTCTGTGTCAAACTTCCAACCCTCAGCGACTTGTATCGGATTGCTCTTTAGCTTTACCCACTCCACTGTATTAAATAATTTTGCGTTGAATAATTTTAATATGGAACCTGTTTGTATAGGTTTAAATGTGCCTTGGTCAGAATGTTGCATAGTATTAGACGCTGTAATAATTGCATAATCGCCTTGTGTACCACTAAACAAAATAATTTTGCATGGCGGCATTAAATGCAAAGTCCCTGTATTCTCTGAGAATGAACCAACTAAACAATTACCCATCTCAGTGGTAAATAATCCGTCCATAAGCAATCTGAAATGTTTTTTTGTCCTAGATTTGTAAAAATTGACAAATTGAACTTTTATTTTTCCGCACCATTTTTTAATACTGCGAAACATTACATTCAGTGCTGTAAAAATTTTGGAAGCAGTAGCAATAACTAAGGCGGTGATTGTTCCACCTATTATTCTACTTACAATATATTTCCAGTCTAAATCAATCATTATGCTTCTCCCTATAGTTTCTATTGAAATTATGATCCATGTTCTTTTATCCTTTCTTTTTATATCTTCTATTTTATTACATTACCGCTTAACTACAAAATAAATATGTTTAATTAAAAGAAAGCAGGATGGCTCTCAGCCCAGCAGAATAACTTTTTGCACGCATGCAAAATACATGTAACCTTTGGTGCTATCATCAAAATTACTGAATAATATCCAGTAATACTTTTCTGTAAAATTGGTTATTATTGATTGAGCAGCACTTTAGGAAAAATCTATGTTTACCCTAACCCCGGACAACAACTACAAAATAAACCACGATGAGTATTTTGAAATACAGAGCGCTATAGACAATATCGAGGTTTGGCTTGATATTATGGCGGATTATTGCGAATATAATGTGGAGAACGAGAAAGTCTGCCCTTTGATAACACTTTTAGAGCAGGTCAAATCAGAGATGAAAAAAGTCACTGAACATTTTTGATTTGCGAGTTCGCTCAACAAAATAGAAGTCGGTGCAGTAGTAACACACCCTACAGGTTAAACCCTATACGTAATTGTTGCAGGTTCTTCGGACTCTTCCAGCTGAGGATAGTCAGGAATATCATTTTTCGTATTTTGCGCAGAAGCTTCTTTTTTTGCCGTTGCTTTTTCTATTTGGCTTAAAACTTGTTGTGCATCTGTTACAGAAATACCGTACTTGTCAGCGATTTGCTGGGCAGAGTATGAGCGTCCTGAAGACATAATTTGAGATATTATTGTGTCTGTATCGCTGCTGCTATCTTCAGAGGTTGATGTTGTTAGTGCAGATATAGCCGCCTGACCCATTTGGCTGTTTATTGAATCTATCATAAGGGCAACCCTTTCTTATAAGATTTTAAAAATTTTGAGCATACGTCATAATTTAGTATAAATGCTTTGTTAATATAATCATATAGCTCAAAGTAGTCATATGGGTAATAGCTTGTTGGCAAACCGATTAGCAATAATCTTTCCTTTGTATTAATATAAAGTCTATGAACAGTAGGTTGGGTGCAACCTAACACAAATTAAAGCCGACCCCAATAGTCAAGGAAGTATAAAATGAGCAGAAAGCCAGTGGTTGCTGTTGTAGGCAGACCAAACGTAGGAAAATCAACATTTGTAAACCGTCTTGTCGGTGCAAGACAGTCTATTGTCGATGACTTGCCCGGGGTTACAAGAGACAGAATTTATTTCGATGTAACCTGGCAGGACAAGGATTTTACGGTTATCGATACGGGCGGAATTATTCCGGGCGATGAAGACGAGATTATGCTCAACATATATACGCAGGCAAAAATTGCTTGTGAAGAAGCGGATAGTATAATTTTTCTCGTTGACGGCAAAGATGGCGTAAACCCTGTCGATTACGATATTGCAAACGTTTTAAGACGAAGCAAAAAACCGATTCACCTTGCGGTGAACAAAATCGACTCACCCGAGAGAAACCCGATGTTATCTGACTTTTATTCATTGTCTATCGGCGAACCTATGGCGGTGTCTGCACTTCACGGAAGCGGCGGAGTGGGTGACCTGTTGGATGCCATAACTAAAGATTTTCCCGGAGGTAACATCGGTGAAGACCAGGATTTAGTAAAGATTGCAATTGTCGGAAAACCCAACGCCGGAAAATCATCTATAGTTAACGCACTTTTAAACGAAGACAGAGTTATCGTGAGCGAAATTTCAGGCACAACCCGTGACAGCATTGACTCAAAGGTCAAATACGAGGGCGAAGAATTCATCCTTGTTGATACGGCAGGGATTCGCAAAAAGGCAAGAGTTGACTGGGGTGTAGAAAAATTTGCAGTAGACAGAGCAATCAAAGCTATAAAAGACTGTGACATAGCGGTTCTAGTTGTGGATGCGGTTGAAGGCTTGACTGATCAGGACAAAAAGATTTCTTCAATAATCGTCGAATCAGGCAAAGGGATTATCGTTGCTGTGAACAAGTGGGATTTGGTTGAGGATAAAGAGGCGAACTCAACATCAAAATATCAGAAAAAGCTTTTGGAAGATGCGCCGTTCTTGTCGTTTGCGCCGATGTTGTTTATCAGTGCAAAAACAAAACAAAGGCTTGTTAACATATATAAAACGGTCAAAGAAGTTTATGCGGAGTGTCAAAAACGTATTTCTACAAGCACTTTAAACAAAGTTATCCTTGAGGCGCTTGCCATGAATCCGCCTACGACGAAAAAGGGTAAAAAGCTGCGTGTTTTATACGCAACGCAGGTTAGAACTTGTCCGCCGACATTCATTTTGTTTGTTAATAATGAAGAATTGGTCCAAGACAGCTACAAACGATACCTTGAGAACAAACTACGCGAAGCTGCAGGGTTCTTTGGCACACCGATAAGACTATCATTCAGAGAACGGGCTGAGAAAAAAGCGTAAGCCGTGTGTGGCGGCTCGTAGAAGCTGACATGGGTCAGCGCCGAAGAGCCAAACCGATCGATGGCGACGTAAGAGTTTCATAGAAACTCCACAGGAGCAAAAAAGCATAAGCCGTGTGTAAAATATTGTCACCCCGCACTTGATGCGGGGTCTGAACCCACTTTGGTTTTGTATTTAACTCTGACATTCAGAACAAAAATTTACACTCACAAATCATCAGATTTCAGCTCGTAGGCCGGAATGACAGTTTATTACAACCATAACCTTTATAATATATCAATCGGATCAATATCCACAGCCATCTTGATATCAGGCGGAAGCTTTATGTTGGACAAAAACGATGTCACGAAGTTGTGTCCGGCTTCGTTCAGCTTGTTTTTAATCAAAATCTGAAAACGATAATTTCCCTGCAAACGCTCTATTACACAAGGATTCGACCCTAACACAGCTAACGGTTCCGTGAGATTCTTTTTATCAATAATTTCCCTTAGTCTCATCGCAATCTCCATCGCACTCTTTTCTGCACGGTATTGATTTGTTGATGAGAGAATCAGGCGGATGATTTGAGAAAACGGAGGATAGTCAAAGTCCTCTCTGGACTGAATTTCCGTCTTATAAAATTTCTCATAGTCTTGCTCTTTGGCATTTTCGAGCGCAAAGAAATCAGGATTGTATGTCTGAAAATAAACTGTTCCCGGGTCATTCCCCCGCCCTGCACGCCCTGCAACCTGTGTAAGAAGCTGAAAACCTCTCTCACACGAACGAAAATCAGGCAGGTTGAAACCGTTGTCGGCATTGATTACCCCAACAAGCGTGACATTC
>JAVBRY010000050.1:0-3438 GCA_031547505.1 Candidatus Gastranaerophilaceae bacterium
TCCGGAGTTTCAAAAGACAATTCTGACACAGCTTGAAAACTCTATTATTTCTGAGAATCCACCTAACTCAATAGAGATAAATGATAATTTTCTTATAGTCTCAACTGCTCAAAAAATTACAGACCTGAGCCTGAAACGAAAATATCAAATATGGCTGGATGTGACCTCGAGCGAATGGATAAAGCAGGACACAGGGACTCTTTATAATTCCTGGGTGTTCAATTCATCCTGGGATGAACCTGAGTTTACTTATGAAAAGAATATGGAACTGTCAGAAGAAAAGACAAAAAGACAGCTTCGAAAGCTCTCTATACTTTCTCTAAACAAGATTTTTGCGTATTCTAGTTTGTTTGATACAAATGGACTGGAGAACCTGGGCGGCATTGAAAAATATTTCAGGATGAATAAAAGGTCTGAGGTTTTGGATTTTGATTTCGTCCCAAGGGATGACCAAAAACCTGTATTAGAATATGAGTCAGGTAATATGGCGATTTCTGCAGTTCCGGGTGCTGGAAAAACCACAATTTTATTGGCGCTTGTGATAAAGCTTTTGCAGAAGAAAATCAATCCTGAGAACATCTTTGTCCTGACCTATATGGATTCTGCTGCGAAAAATTTCAAAGAGCGGATAAAAAAGATTTGTCCGGCAATGGATATTTTACCTAATATTTCTACCATCCACGGGCTTGCACTCAGAATACTGAAAGAAAATTCTAACCACATAAAAATCGGACTCGAGTCTGACTTTGAAGTTTGCGATGACAATGAACGAACAAACATAATCAGGGCTTTGATTTTGAAGCTAAATCTGGAGCAGGATGATTTTGATAAATATGAAAAAGCCATATCTGCATTGAAGCTATCATGTTCAACAAAACTGAATACTCCGGCTACACCTGAAGCAAAAAAGTTCTTGAAGCTGTTTAGCAGTTATAGCCAAACGTTGAAAGCTAAAAATACTCTTGATTACGACGATATGCTTTTGTATTCGGTGAAAGTGCTTGAGGAAAACCCTGATATTTTGGAGTATTACAACGATATTTGCGGCTATGTTATTGAAGATGAGGCGCAGGATTCATCTCTTATCCAGCAAAGACTGCTCTCCTTGCTCACACAAAATCACAAGAACCTTATCCGTTGCGGAGATATAAACCAGTCCATCACGACAACCTTCACCAATGCCGACAAAGAAGGGTTCCAGGATTTTATAAATAAGAATAAAAACATATCAATGAGCTCTTCTCAGCGTTGTAACAAAGAGATTTATTCGCTTGCGAACAGACTTATAGATTTTTCAAAAAACGCTCAACAATCTAACGGTGCTTTTTTCGAAATAAAGATGCAAGCGGTGCCGGACAAAAATCCTGACAACAAAAATTCTCTAAACATAAACCGGTTCGAGGACTATAACAAAGAACGAAACTATATTATCGAAGAAATAAGGAAAATTTTCGAACAAAAAAAAGATGCGTCTGTTGCGATTCTTGTTCGAAACAATTTTCAAATAGCAGAGTATGAACAGTTTCTTGCCGACTATGGATATAGCGTTGTCACAAGAAGCGATTGTTTGGACAGGCTGCCTGTGTTTAATTTGATACTTTCGATTTTAAAATTCAATCAGCACCCTTGGCGAAATGATACTATACTGGATGTTATGTCAAAACTGGCCAGGCAGAAAACTTTTAACTTTTCGAGTACAGATTTCAACTATGTGAAAGAATTGAAAACTCCGTTTATTTTGACAAAAACCGATGACCTGCCATCAGCTGAACTGGTGCAGTTGAGCTGGGATTTAAATTACTGGCTCGACAGTTCTTCTCTTCCGATTGAAGAAATGACAATGAAAATCGGAAATCACTACTATTCGTCCGAGATTGAAAAATCTAACATATACCTGATTTCAGGCGTGTTTAAGAAGCTGTCCTCACAGTACAAAACTAATTTGCTTGAGCGGATTGAGGAAATTTCCAAGAAGCCGAATCAATATAAATTCTTTATTGATGAAAATGAAAACAAACAAAAGACAGGCTGTATCCAGATTATGACCTATCATAAATCTAAGGGTGATGAATTTGATTTTGTGTTTTTGCCGGAATTAAGCGAGGATATTCTCTCGATAAAACCTGAAAAAATTAAGATTACATCGAATCTTCGTTTTATTGAACATATAAAATCACTGAACCCGGCTTATAAAATAAAAGACGAAAACGCATTGAAGCAACTGCAGATTGAAGAGAACCTGAGGCTCCTCTATGTGGCGATAACCCGTGCAAAACAAGGACTCTATATCTCCTGTGCAAACAAATATAAAAAATATAACCGCCTAAAAGACATCGCACCTTCAAGCCTGTTTGAAGATTTTTTTAACACTACAGGAGCAAAGGAGTCGGCAAATGTTTGAGAAAATGGCTGAGACTTTTACGATTAATATGCTCAAAACATTCAAAGAGTGTCCGAAAAAATATGAATATGTCTATATTCAAAAACTAAGGCTGCCTGAGGATTCAAAGAAAACATTAACAGGAAACAAGCTCCACAGCCTGATAAATTTTTATCTTAAAAAACAGGATATCTCAAAATTGCTGCCGTTATTGGACGATAAAGAAAAGGTTCTTTGGGATAGCTTTAAAAAATTGTGTCCAGATAATGTGATAGAAAGCGAATACTCTTTCAACTTAAAATTCAAGGATATCTGGCTGACGGGCAGAATTGACGCCATTTTCAAAGACGATAATAAGTACTTGATTGCCGATTGGAAAACTAGCGGCTATATTCGAAACGATGGAAACGAAAAGGAGCAATTGCAAACGGCATTTTACTTATATTCTCTTTTCAATATTTATAAAGAAAAAGGTTTGATAAATAACTTCGATGAACTTTCGATGAAATATTTTGTTCTTTCGTCCGGCGAAGTGCTTGAAGTCACTCTAACAGAAGCACTCTGCAATGGCTATGAGCAAGAAATAGACAGACTTTTGGCGAAAATTCAATCAGAAAAAACATTTTTGAAAACCGAAAACGACTGTAAATACTGTCAATATCGAGAGATGTGTTTCTAAATTAAAAGTATGATTTTTTTTAAAAAAATAGTGCATATTTTTAAAAACGTGCTATACTGGTAGTAGATGGAATGTATTTCCCGACACTAAGTATCAAATAGGTGCAAAAAATGAAAAAATCTGTGATTCTGGTCTGCATGTCTGCTCTGATTTTGTCAGCTTGTTCAAACGACAAAACAGCATTTTTTGATTCTTCAGTTGTTCCGGGTGAAAAATACACCAAACCGACAAAATCCGGCCGTACCGTCAAAATGGGTGAAACACCTCAGGTCGTTGAAAAAGAAAAAGAGTTTGGTCCGAGTTTCGACTTTGACAAGCTTCGCTAAACCAACTTAGGGAATGCCCCCTTGGACTTGTAAACCCGATTGTTCTCGTATTA
>JAVBRY010000221.1:0-13603 GCA_031547505.1 Candidatus Gastranaerophilaceae bacterium
GTCTTGACGGCAGTCACTTTTTCGTCACTCATTTTTATATCCTCTAATTTCCCAAGTTAAAAATAAATTCCTCGTTCCTATAGAAATAAAAAAAATCTATTGCTAAAAATTGCCTTCTGTTAAAGGACCTTTTTAGCAATATCGCCAAAAGACTCATTTATCAAGGCAAAATAGATGTTTACAAAAGTTAATAAAAGACTAAAAAATTGGTTGAGGCAAGTCAAAACCTAATTTTTTGTCACCCCGCAGAGCAATGCGATAAATTATTTTTTATAAAAGTATGTGCGGGGTCTCATAAACTAAGAGATAACGTACAGAATTCAAATAATACAGCTGTAACCCTCCTTATGCAAAGCATAACAAGGAGAAAGGGTATAAACTCAGAGAAGAAAAAATGTCGTAGGAGGGACTTGAACCCTCACAGATTGCTCCACACGCCCCTCAAACGTGCGCGTATACCGATTCCGCCACTACGACATGGTCATAAATATATTATCACAAAAAATATATTTAATAAAAATGCCGAAGAAGGGACTCGAACCCCCACGGATTACTCCGCACGCACCTGAAGCGTGTGCGTCTACCATTTCGCCACTTCGGCATTTATAGTTTTAAAGTAGTTCAATTATAACAGCTAAATATCAAAAATTAAAAACTATTTTTATGATAAAATTCACCTATAAGTAGTTTTAGTGTAAGGAATTAATATGAAAATATCTTTGGAGTGGTTGAACGAGTTTGTAGACTTGAGCGGTATTGAGCCTGAACAGATTGCTCATGAATTGACTATGAGCGGACTTGAGGTCGAAGAAATCGAAAGAACCGGAGCTAAATTCGAAGATATTAAAGTTGTTGAAATAGCATACGTCGGGGTGCACCCTAACGCAGACAAACTTCACCTTGTAGATTTAAATACAGGCGACATAACGTTTAAGACAGTTGTTTGCGGGGCACAAAACATCAAAGCAGGACAGTTTGTTCCTTATGCATCTGTGGGTTCGAAGGTGTTTTCCAGAAAAACAGGTGAGTTGTTCGAACTTACACCTGCAGTTATTAGGGGTGTTGAATCTCAGGGCATGCTCTGCTCGCAAGATGAACTGGGGCTAGAGGGATTGCAGGATGAAGATGGAATCCTTATTCTTGACCGATTGAAAGACAACCTTAAACCCGGACAAAGGCTTGAAGACGTGTTGAATATCCAGGATGAGATTATATTCCACGTTGCACCTACTGCAAACAGAGGCGACCAGATGTCAGTTCTCGGCGTGGCTAGAGAATTATCGGCTATATTCAATAAAAAACTTAACTACTCACCGCTTGAGAGCCAAAACGACCTTTCAGTGGATAATTTCGAAGTCGAAATCATCGATGAAGACACCTGCAAATACTACGCAGCAGGACTTTTAAAAGATATACAAATAAAACCGTCTCCTGACTGGATACAAAGAAGACTCGCTGCTTCGGGCATCCGTGCAATCAGTAACGTCGTGGATATCACAAACTACGTGCTTCTCGAATACGGGCAGCCGCTCCATGCTTTCGACATGGATAAATTGAACGGATATCTATGTGTCAGACGAGCACTGCCCGGTGAAAAGATAGTTACTCTTGATGAAGTCGAGAGAGAAACCACAAACGACACGGTTTTAATTGCTACAAAAAACGAAGGTGTGTGCGTAGGCGGTGTATTTGGCTGTACAAACAGTGAAGTCGACAACAATACAAAAAATATCGTGTTAGAGTCTGCATATTTCACACCAGCAACAAACAGACGTTCCGCAAGAAGTATCGGCTATCGCAGCGAAGCCAGTGCAAGATTCGAACGAGGCGTGGATATCGAAAAAACAAAACAGGCTTTGATGAGAGCGATGCAGCTTATAGTTCAATTTGCAGACGCCAAGGTCGAAGGCATTGTTGAAACAGGTGAGAGCAAGCTGCCTGACGTGGAAGTTACTTTCAGATTCAATCAGGTAAAAAGAGTTTTAGGGGTAGATATTCAGCCTGAAAGATGTGTGGAGATACTTGAAAAACTGGGCTTTGCTTTACAGGGCAAAAATGAAACAGCGGCCAAATTTAAAGTTCCATCCTATCGTGTAGTTGATGCGAACCGTGAAATAGACCTTATCGAAGAGGTTGCAAGGATAAACGGCTATGACAAAATAGCTCCGACTATGCCTAAAAACACTCAGTCACCTGAGATTAGAAAAGATTTAACTCTGTTGAAGCACATAAACAATATGTTCTTGGGCAGTGGTTTTGATGAGATTGTTACTTCATCGCTTGTAGGCTTGCCATTGTATAAAGAATTTTCAGTATTTAACGATGACAGCAAGGCTGTAAAACTCGCTAATTCGCAGAGTGAAGAACATACAATGCTTCGTCAGTCTATGACAGCAAGCATCTTAAATACGGTTAAACACAATTTTGCTAACGGACAGAAAAATCTGTGGATGTATGAAATCGGAAAAATCTTCAATAAAGAACGCGAAGCCGATGTAAAAGATACAGGCGTAGACGAAAAAAGAATGATAGCGGGTGTTATCACAGGTTCCGTGAATAACGAAAAATGGATTAAAAAACCTGAAGCTGATTTCTATACAGTTAAGGGTGTTATTCAGAATCTCGTTTCCCTTTTGGGGCTTGAAAACAGAATCCAATACAATAAAGTAAACAAAGACTACCTTCACCCCGGCAAGTCTGCAAGTGTCATGCTCTTAGGCAAAGACACTAAAGAAATCGGCTATTTCGGTGAAGTCCACCCTATTTTAAAAGACAAACAGAAGTTCTTGCAGAGCGTTTATATATTTGAAATAGACCTTGAAGAACTCCTGAATGCAGTGAGTGACTCTATCCCGAGATTCAAAAAACTACCGCAGTTCCCTGAGGTGCAAAGGGATATCGCATTTATTGTTCCTGAAAGTGTTTCACATGATGAGATTTCAAAAATCATCAAAAAATCCGTTCAGAACAATTTATATAACGGGCAAGAGATTTTTGACGTGTATCAGGGAGAGCATGTCCAAAAAGGATTTAAGAGCGTCGCTTACCGTATAAAATTGCAAGACAAAGAAGCTACTTTGACTGACGAAACTGTGGACAAACAGATTGAACAGGTTCGAGAGAATCTTAAAAAATCTATTTCTGAGTTAAGTTTTAGGGAGTAAATTGTAGGTTGGGCATACTTGCCCAACATCATTATCGGTGCGTATGACGCACCCTACTTTTTAATTACCTGATTTTTCAATATAATAATATCTTAATGTTCTAGTCGGCTCATAATTTGGTTCTTCATACTTAATTGTTCCTGTTTCGACTATTTTTAAATTATTTTTTGCCATATATTTTTCAATACTGTTTTTAGGATGATTTACAGGATAGGTTAATTCACCTGAATATATTGATTTTAATGAGGATGCGCCTGCAAATTTTGCATCTGTTTTATCCCAAGCTGCAATTACGATTTTACCATTATTTTTGAGAAGTTTTTCAAAACTTCTCAAAAAAGCATCATATTGACTAGGGTCTATATGATGCAAAATTCCCATACAAGTTATAGCATCAAAAGATTCGCCTTTAATTTGGTTCGGATGTTCAACATGAAAAAATTTATTGAAAATATTTTCTTTTTCCATATTTTTAATAGCTGAAATACTCAATTCAGCACCGTAAATATCATTTCCTTTAGCGGCTAAGTGGCTTGCTAAGTGTCCCGAGCCAAAACCATACTCTAATATTTTAATTTTGTTATCCTTAATAAATCCATCAACACATTGTGAGCTTAATTTATCCCACAAAGGGGTATTCCAAGGCAATTTGTCTACATCTTTAGAGTAAGTATTTCTCCAAACTTTTTCTTTACTTTCGGAAGTGCCTTTAAATTGTATGCCGGTAATTATCATAGTTATTTAAAACCCATAAAAATATTTTTTGTTAGAAGAGTTGTTTTTTATTTCGTGATTGCTACATTCTATCTAATCTGTCATACCGCAGAGTCAAACTATACAAGTTACAATTGTTTACGCTGTGCGGTATCTGACCAACTCAGATTGAAAACTTTAAAACTCACAGTATTAGTTTGTAAGATCCCGCACTGCAAAGATTACAAATACTATTTAAAATCACACTGCGGGATGACACTTTATATTGTAATAGTATGCTATTCATAATACTCCTTTATTTAATCCCACAAACCAGCTATAATAATTCCTATGAATAACGAGACTTTGGTAAATGAACTAACGGGAAAAGACGAACAAAAAGCGACTGCGGCAGCGAAAGCGATTGTTGAAACATCTAATATTGATGCTTTTTCAAAGCTTGCCGACAAGATGGAATATCTGTTCGACTTTATTAAGGCGAATGTGAATCGCCGACTTGAGAGTGCGGTCACAGAGCATAATTTCAAAAATATTTTTTCGTTTTTAAATAAATATTCACCGGACTTGGAAGATTTCATTGCGGGTACTCTGTCAAAATATGCCAATGAAGACCTGACGGATGAAATGCTTGAACTGCTGGAAAACGGCAACGACAGCCAAAAGACTTATGCAGCGAAATATTTTTCCTATATCCCTGACACCATAGCTGCTGAGACACTCTCAGAATATGCTTTTTGTGATGATGAATCACTTGCTTATAACTCAGCTTATGCATTAGGCAAAATGAAGTTCGAAAATACATATAATTTCGCACTGGAAAAACTCAATTCAGACGATGATTTTGATGTTTTAAAAGCAGTTAAGTTCTTAGTTGCTTATGGAAACAAAAATGCAATAACTGATATTTTAAAAGCGATGAAAAACAGTGCTATGGCAGAGAATATTGCTGGCGAGATTCCATTTTTGGAGTCACTGCCTGTGCTATTGAATACTGATAACAAAATAGATGTATTATTTTGTGTAAGCAAAATCCTTTCCGGGTTGGGTGAAATTCTGCCGTTGAGCCAGGTTTTCAGTTTCGAAATGTATGAAATTCTTTCTGAATTAATTGAGAAGAATAAATCCGAAAAGAACAGTCTCGCTGCGGTAGTTCTATTAAAGGCATTAAACAAGTTTGAAATGCTTTGTGATAATGACGAATACACGTTCGATGAGGACAAAAATACAAAAGCTGAACTAAATGAAATTAATAATCTATTGAAAAATCGTTCACAGGATTTTTGGAATGAGCAGAAAGAATTGGTCAAAAACGAACTGACACAAGAAAAAGAGCGTGCACTTTCTGCAATACATTTAATCAGCGAGATGAAAATTTACAGTGCATTAGAAGAATTAAAAAAACTTATCAACAGTAATGATGAGGTTCTTGTGTGTGAATCTGTCTGCGCAATAAATTCGCTCGGCAAAGTTCAAGAACTGGACAAATCAGCTATATTGGCAGGCATCAAAGATGACAATAAAAAGGCAATCATAGAAAACTGCTTCTAGCCACATGCAGTGTATCTTTTCAAGTTTCATCTTCCTATTTTCGAATTTCGAATTCTGAATTTCTAATTTTAAAGAATTGTTAATAATCTTCTTGGAAATTAGCATGTCTTTTCATGATTCATGTAGAATTATATTTAAGTTGTTTGAACTGTGTCTCAGTTGTGTGGAATACGATATTATACGATTATTGGTCTGTGGTTGAGTAGGTAACATCAATGGGTCAGGATGGCAATTTGAAAGAGATTATACGTGTTAGGAGAGTGTAAATTATGCGCAAGTTTTTTGCCGTTGTGTTGGTTTTGTTATTGTCTTTTGCAAACAATGCCCCTATGTTGGCAGCAGTTCAGGAGTTATCAGTAAGTAAAGACAGGACGCTCGCTTATAAGCAGAGTGCACCGACAATCAGATATGCCTTCATTTTTGACGGTCCATCCGACAAAAACGAAGAAGTATTAAAACAGTTTCAGGCAGCCATAACAAAATCTACGGCACCTGATTTTAAAGCCGAATTCCCGGCAAGGCTTAATTATGTAGGGAACTGGAACAAAGATTCAGTCCACGCACTATGCGAAAGAGCTGAGAAATCAGATGCATCCGTAATCGTCTCAATGGGCTACCTGTCCACAATGCACTTTAATAACGCAAAAAATGTTAATAAATTCGTTATAACAATTGACCAATACGGCTTGAGAGACTTCGGTGAAGGTTTCTTTAATCCCATACAGCAATCTATCAAAGGGGTTGCCGCTTTCAAAAGATCGGTTAACTTCAAAAAAGCCGCTATTTTAATGAATGAAAATTACTACAAAACCAGAAACGACTGGAACAGCTTTGTCGGCGACAAACTAAAAGATGTTAACTTTGTAATTTTGCCGGCAACAAACGACGTCGAAAAAACACTTGCATCTATCCCGTCAGACTGTGATGCAGTGGTTTTCACACCGTTATTTAACTTGTCACTTGATAAAAGACAATACTTGATTGATAAATTGAATGCTAAAAAACTCCCGACATACTCTACTTTAGGAAAAGATGATGTTCAGATGGGGGTAATGATGGGCTCAGGCGCTTATGACCTTGATAGAAAAGTTGCTGAAGCAGGCTCATTCAATATCAAAGGAGTTTTAAACGGAGATATTAAAAAATCAGAAAAGCTTCAATTCTCTGAAGATGAAGTTTATTACTTGAATATGGATACATGTGAAGCTATCGGGCTTCAGCCGCACTTAAGGGTTGTGTATACAGCTGAAATTATTACAAACAAACAACCTAAAATATATGACTTGAGCGCTGTGTTTAGTGAACTGGATTCGCACAATATTGATATCGAAAGAAAAAGACTGCTCGTTAAAGCAGCAAGACGCTCTGCAGTATCCGCCGCTTTAAAATATCTCCCGACTTTTGGTATTAACTTGGGCTACCAGGCATACAACCACGAATATGCAGATACTGTAAGACTTTCTGTTCCCGAAAAAACAGGCATATTTCAAATGGGCATAGAGCAGATGATTTATTCGCCTGCCCTGGTAACAAATATCCTTATAAAGAAAAAAGGACTGGATTTTTCAAAAGCTGATTTAAAAATGCAGGAACAAAATATGGGTATAGATATTGCACTTATTTATATCGATACCTTGATGATGAAAAAAATGATCGAAGTCCAAAAAGACTATGTAAAAGAAGCCAGAGAATCCCTTGCGATGGCGAGAGTGCGTGAAAAAATGGGAATCTGTGGTAAAGAAGAAGCTCTTAGATGGTCGACTTCACTGCATCACCACGAACAAAAGCTTCTTGATTTGAATTCAGAATATAAAAACTTAAAAATAGACATAAGCAAAATATTACATAAAGATCAGACAGAATTTTATGATCTAGGCGATTTGACCGCAATGGATCCTGCTTTTTATGTGAGAGATATTCATATCATTGATTATGTATTAACTCCGAAAAACATTGAGGAATTCACACAAATGCTTGTTGGAGAGGCATATAGAGTTGCACCTGAACTTGAAAAATTAAAAGCAGCTCAAAAGATGAAAGATTATGAGCAAAAAATGTATGTACAAAAGTTCATCTTACCTGATGCAAAACTCTCCTATACATATACTTCTTTGATGAACAGAGAATTCACACGTCCTATGGTTCTGCCTATCGGCCCGGGAATTGCACTCGGAACACCTAACGCAACAAACGGACTGTTCGGTGTCTTTGCATCTTGGAAACCTATTGAGGGCGGAACAAAAATAGCAGAGATTATGCGTATACAGGCTGAAAAAGACGAACTTCAAAAACATGAAGAAGAAGTTAAGGCTGAACTTGAAAAAGCTATACGAAGCACAATCAATCGTGCTGTTGCAGCATATTTCAGCATCGGTCAAAACTTTAAAGCAATGTCAGCATCTCAGGAAAGCTATCTTGAGGTTAAACAGATGTACCTGCAAGGCAAGGCGCCTATTTCTCAGGTAATGGATTCACAGCAGGCTTATCTTGATTCAAAATTAGCTGCGATGAATTCACAGTATTCGTTCTTTAAAGAGTTGGTATGGGTACAAAGAGCAATCTGTTCTGTTAACTGGAACAACGCAACACCTGAATCAAAACAGTTTATCCAAAGTGTAAAAGACAAACTGGAGAAACGGGTAGACATAGCATTATAAGATTAGAGAGAATTCTTTTAAGGCGGACAATTCGAACGGGTCCGCCTTTTCTATAAGTTCTTGCTCCGGCAGGTCGGCATTACTATGCCGACAATACAGATTGATATGGTCGCCTGGATTGTTTTGTCGCTTTGTTTTGCGCAATTGTACAGTCAACAATTAGTCACATGTCTTTATTCTCTCACAGCGTCTGTAGGACGCGCAAATGGACGAGCGTATAGAGTCCGGTCTTCCCTAAGTACCATACCCGAATAAGCCCAAACCAACTCACAAAGCAATAATCTATCACCCGAAGGCAATGGGCTCACCCTAAAACAAACACAACAATCTAAATTCAAAAACAAAACAAAAAATAACCTTATGAAGGTATGGTGCTTAGGGAAGAACATACGGAAGGAGTGAGGTAATTTGCAAAAAAATCAGCTGGTAAGATACCGCACAGCACCAAATTAATGCTATCTATAACGCTTGACTCTGCGGTATGACAATACGATAAAATTTAATGTGGATGAGTTATTGGTGTGCTAAATTAAGAAACTGTATATTTGTCTCCGTCAGTTTGTTTAATCAATCCATCCAACTCTAGCGTGGTTAAAATGATCATCAAGTCACCAATATCCATCTCAAATTCAGATGCAAGCTTGTCCATAGAACAGTCCTCTATAGATATTTTTTCATATATAGCTGCTTCTGTTTCTGAAAGCCCTGATACACTCATTGAAACATTTTGAATTGTCTCATTATTTACAGCAGCAGTCTGACGCTGTACTTCTATCTTCCAGCCCATTGCATCTAAGACATCCTGTGCTTTAGTTACAAGGTGTGCTCCATCTTTTAAAAGCTTGTATATGCCTTCGGTATTCGGGTTCGTTACAAGGCCGGGGAGACACATCAGCTCGCGATTCTGCTCAAGACAAAGGCGAGCCGTTATTAAAGCACCGCTTTTCATAGCTGCTTCAGCTACCAGTGTCCCTTTAGATAAAGCACTTACTATTCTGTTTCTATGCGGAAATCTCCACGATAAAGGTTCTTCATTCGGCCAGTATTCGCTTAGTATCAGCCCGTGCTCATCCTCTATATCTTTAAAGAGCTGTTTGTTAGAAGTCGGATAAACAAAATCAAACCCGCTCCCGATTACTCCTATCGTGCTCAGATTATTTTCTATAGCACTTCGATGAGCACACGTATCAATACCTGAAGCCAACCCTGAAACTATACAAATATCAGTGCCACGAAACTCCGATATTATCTTAGCCAGGATTTTTTTTGCGTGTTCACTGGCTTTTCGAGAACCAACAACAGACAATGTTCTATCAAGATTGCATCTTGAAAAATCACCCTTGTAAAACAGCGTCATTGGATGGTTAGAGATTTGTTTTAATAAATAAGGATACTCTGTATCGTCAAAATTTATGAACTTCAAACCCTTATCCTGAATAAATTTCAAACACTCATCGGGGTCTGTTTTTTCACGTATCTTTAAAAAATTAGCAACTTGTTTTTTACTGTTGCCTTCTATCTCATACAAAGTATCAGGACCTGCACACCAGGCTGATTTTATACATCCATAATGGTCATATAATCTTTTTATAAAAGTAGAGCCGATTTCTTCTATTGAAGCAAAGGCAAGCCAGTATTTGTCTTTGTTTTTATTGGTTGTCATCTCTAAAAGTATTGATATCTATAATTTTATTGACTTCCTGTGGAAGAAAATTTTCACAGCTGTTCCAAAGAACTGTGTCCATAGGTTCATACGATGTGCCTTGAACTACCATTCGGTTACAAAAACCTTTTACCATATTTGTTGAACCATCCAGATTCAAATTAAAATACCCGCAAGATTGGCATATTTTAATCCTGAAACCGTGGTTATACAGCTTATCAGAGATGTCTTTTATTGCATCAACCATTCTTATGTGTGAATTTGAAGAATATCTTTTCTTCTTGAATCTAAATACAGCTTTAACCAAACCGCTTTCTGAAATCAAATCCAATTTACAAGGCAAATCCTTCATACCATCCGTCACATGAACATCAACCGTCGTCATATCTTTCACATCATCTGTATTTTTTTCCTTATGCAAAAGCCCTACTACATTGCTCACTACCGGAATATGTAATAGTATTTTTGATAAAGAATAGAACGGATAAGCTAACAAATACGGAATCTGATTTTTTTTAAGCTTGGATGTAAACAACGATATAATAAATGCCAAAAGCAAAATGATACCCATAAGAAACACAAAAATGTAATCAAAAAAGAAATAATAATTAAAACTAACTATGAATACACTGGTATAAATTAAGAACAGCATCCAGAAATTCGGAGCTAATGATGACAAGATAAATTCACCAAATTTAAGATTAGATTTAAATAACAATCTTAAACAATGCCAACAAAGGTTCAGCTTAAATGAAATAGAAGGTTTTCTGGATTTGTAATTATCTATACTCGTAAATGTTCTGACTGTAGGCATATATGTAGGAGTAAAGCCGTTGCGAACAAGAAGAGTCGTGTATTTGAATTCGCTGTTGAGGTCTTTAAAATCGACACACTTAAGCTTTTCCAGAACTTCTTGTCTTATAATAAAACAGTCTGAATCTACAATTGTAGCCAGTCCCATCAACGAACGTGCCGAATTGAAGATTCGGTTTGTGTATTCATTATAAGTAGCCTTAATCATATTCGGCAAAGATTTGATTCTGACAATATAATCAGTCGAACCTACAATAATAGATTCTTGGTTAATACCTGCATTCACAGCAGTCATAAAGTTTTCGTCTACATATCTGTTTGCATTTAAAAACGCAAATCCGTGAATATTTTGGAATGACAACAATCTTTCCAAAAGCCAAGAAACAGACTCATCTTTTCCGACAGGAGCATTGTCCCCTACCCTCCAGATTTTAGCGCCGCCAATAAATTCAAGTATATTAGCTGAATTATCCGTACAATTATCTAAAATAATATGAATTTGATAATGTTCTCTCGGATAATCCTGCTTATTCAAAGACTCAAGCAGAGGAACTATGGTCGCTTCGTCGTTTCTAGCATAAACAATTAGAACAATATTATTAGTAGCTTTGTCCTTATAGTATTTTTGACGACGAATAAAACGATTCATTTTAGCGCTGAAAAACACATACACAGCATAATAAACTATATACGCAGCCACATATATAAACAGTAAAATAAGTATATTTACCAAAATACCTATAAGAGCTTCAACCATTCCATTTCCTTTTCCGCGGAGATTCTAGAACAATTTTATGTAAAACATAAAAAAAAATCCATAGTTTATTAGAATTAGATTAATAAATTTAATTTATAAAGCTATGTGTCACCCCGCTGAGTGATTGTAAAATATTTTAATGATTTCATTCTGAGCGGGGCCTAAAAGCACTAATTCATTTTCAAAATCAAACATCCAAATACGTTTTCATCTCCCAATCGGAAACCTGTTTTCGATAAACATTCCATTCTTCTCTTTTCTGATTCAAGAACTCTTCATAGATATAATCACCGAGTGCCGCCTTTGAGACAAGACTTTTTTCAAAGTGAATAAGGGCTTCTTTAAGATTTTCAGGCAATGATTTTATTTTTTTCATTTTTATTTCATTGTTTGATAGCTGGAATAAATTCTTTTCAACCGGTTTTGGCGGCTCGATTTCACTTTTAATTCCATCCATACAAGTCTGTAAAATAGCCGCAAAAGCAAGATATGGGTTTATACTTGCATCGGGTGAACGAAGCTCAATTCTGGTGGATTCACCTCTTTTAGTCGGAATTCGGACAAGAGCGCTTCTGCTGGAAACAGACCATGCAAGATATACCGGGGCTTCGTAGTCTTTTACCAGTCTTTTATAGCTATT
The DNA here is from genome assembly GCA_031547505.1 of Candidatus Gastranaerophilaceae bacterium. Classification (GTDB taxonomy): domain Bacteria; phylum Cyanobacteriota; class Vampirovibrionia; order Gastranaerophilales; family Gastranaerophilaceae; genus JAVBRY01. Next base: position 11,957 of record JAVBRY010000221.1, read on the forward strand.
AACTGTAGGATTCAAAATAGCGGTAATTCCCATAATGTTTTTTAACAGTGAACCAACACAATAAACAGCAGGCTCAGAAAGCTGATGACTCCCATTAGGGGCAAAGAATGCATTTTTATCGTCTTTTGAGAGAGAAATATTCAAATGCAGTCCGGAGCCATTTATTCCGTAGATGGGCTTGGGCATAAAAGAAGCCGTAAGACCAAAGTGATGTGCGATTACCTTAACTACAAACTTAAACGTAGCAAAGTTATCTGCAGCTTTTAAAACATTGTCATACCCTAGATCAATTTCATGTTGTAAAGGTGCTCCTTCATGGTGCACAGCATCGACATAATAGCCCATCTGCATAAGTGACGTAACCATCACATTCAAAACTTCTTCGAGATTCTCGTCTGAATTCAGGTCATAATAGCCGATTGTGTCATTTAGTGAGCTTATTATATTATCGTCTTCATCTGTTTTGAAAAGGAAAAATTCAGCCTCGGGTCCGATATTCATCGTATAACCGTACTTTTGAGCGCTCTCTATAACGCGTTTTAAATTGGAACGCGGACATCCGACAAAAGGCGTTCCGTCTGAGTTATAAATATCACATATCAAACGTGCCGTATTTTTAAGCGAAGAAAAATTAAACGGATAAACAAGAAATGTATCTCTGTCCGGGTGAAACACCAAATCCATAGTCTCGTCTGCTCTGAATCCGTTTATTGCCGAACCGTCAAAAGACATACCGTCATTCAAAATAGCGTCTATTTGGCTCGAGGATACAGATACACTTTTTACATTGCCTCCAATATCTATGAATTGCAGATATATAGACTCAATCTTTTTCTCTTCAATAATTTTTTTTATATCAGAATTGCTCAACATCTTCTCATTATCGGTCATTTCAAAAAAGAGAGTCAAGTGTTGACATTCACAAAAAAATTATTAAAAAGCACATAGGTACTTAATTTGGGGTAATTTATATGAAAGAATCCGAAATGAACTATATGCTAAAAGAACTGTTTTCTCTGCCTGACATAAAAATTCAGCTGCCAAAAAATCTTCTTTCAAAATACAAACTACCGGAAATTGCATTTAATGAAGATGATTTTATGCTCAATTTTGAACCTGATGAAATTCCTGTTTTACTTTGATATGTCACCCCGCTGCGTGATTGTAGCATTATAAAAAAGCTAGTCTGAGCGGGGTCTAAAAACCACACTGAAACAGACTAAACGGCCAGCTGATACAAGGGCTTCACTTTAACAAAATACTCATCACTGGTATTGTTAAGTAAAGCTTGAAGATTATCGATTGCTTCAGATTCTGTTTTGCCAAACCCTATAATTTTTTTTATTATGCAATTTGCTACAAAAACATGACTCTTGCTGTTTTTGTAAATTAGAGCTGGATACTCAATTGTGGAATAGTTCATATTTATACCTCAGAAACACTATATAAGTGTTATCGGATTTTTTATTATGAGATACAAATACTTATAAAAAAATAAACCGTTTAAACTATTTATAAACTTTGCCGGTGTTTAAAGTGTTAATCCACTTTGCTTTTTCTTCAGGCGAAATAACGCCTTTTTTAGCATAGTGATAGTGATAAATCCCATTGTCAGTTTTTACAACACGGGCAATTTCTGATTCCTTG
>JAVBRY010000114.1:0-9681 GCA_031547505.1 Candidatus Gastranaerophilaceae bacterium
AGATGGAAAGCAAGGCAGAGTCCAAATCTGACTATGTCCCATTCAAAGACGTTATGGATGCTTTGAATATAACAACCACGGGCAAAATCGATAAAGACTACAATAATACGATAAAGGAACTTGACTATAGAATCAGCATGGCAGCTGATGACGAAGAAAGGGCATATTATCAAGACCTAAAAGATCAGGTCAACACCTTATACTCTGAAAATAGTTATGACAAGTCCCGTCAGAGTATGTTTACGGGCGCTTCACAAATCGCAGATTTAAACAAATATTTTATGCTTTCATAATTAAAACACTGAGAGCGGGTCGATTATGCATTTACAAAATGCATAAGTAAATTACTTGTTTATTAAAACGTTTTGTGTATACTATTTATTAGCAGCAATTATTCTTTTTATTGCTGTTAAACAAGTCGAACATGCAAGGGGGCTATAGAGTTCGGGGCATTGTGATAAGAATCACAGAGCCGCTAGAAGGGCTATTTCGATAGACTATCTGCTCTAAATAAACTCCAAGTAAGCTCTTTTTGCAGTCGTTATGTTTGTACCGAGTAATTATCGGTATTGTATTATTTTTATGAAAACATTTTATGGCAGTTTGCAGATTTAACTACAAATACATTAAGGATAAGGCCACGCCCGGAAGCTGGAGGCGAGGCTATGAGAGTCACCAGAAAGAGGTGGTGATTTCGTGTGAGAAGAAACTGGCAGGCGTTGAAGCTAAGGTAAAAGGAAACTTCAAAGACGCTTATGAAACATCTCTCACGTTCACCAAAGATGCCGTAAAGGCTGAATGCAGCTGTCCTTTAAAAGAAGAATGGTGTAAACACGCTATCGCAGTGGGTTTGAAGGTTCTTGAAGACAAGGTATATGATGAATATCTCCAAAGGGTGCACAAAATAAAGGTTGAATACCCTGATGAGCATGTTCAAAAAATGCAAGACCCTGAAGGCGATTACATTTTCCACTTTAACCCGAAACGCAGACAGAATTTCTTTTCTATCCTTGTTATGGACAGAAACACGGGCAAGGTTATCCGTGATATAGAGGCCGTTTTAAGGGCACTTATTGAGATACAGAGAAACGACAAGTCGTTCGAACTTAATATTGCTCAAAAGGTTGAAGTCGCTATAATGCAGCTTCTTTTACAGCGTTCACGTCTTGATAAAAAAGCCGGCTGGTACGATGTTCCGATAAACAAATTCGACGGATTTTTCCAGCTGTTAGCTAAGGCGGAAGAAGTTATCGACGGTCGTACGAAAGAAGATTTAAAATTCGAAGAAAAAGAATGGGCGCTTGCGCTTTCAGTCAATTTCTCAATGGTAGGGAACGTTTTGCTTTCTTTGAACTGGGAAAGACCTGATGTAGAAGAGTCTTATCCGTTTGAAGAAATAAGATATTTTTCAAGACACTTGAAATGGGGCAGATACAAAAATGTTATTTTCCCTACAACTACACAGGTTTCTTCACTTCCACAGAGTTTAATAAAAGCGAGTTTCACGGATGTTCGTGACGCTGACGGTGCGAAATTCCTTTTTGAAGAACTTCCGAAACTCAAAGAAGTTATGAAGGTCAATGTTGACGAATCTATTGAGAAACTTTGTCTGGAGCAGCATCCGCCGACGAATATTGTTTCATTAGGATTAGACTATGACGGTTCTTTAAAGGCGTCGCTTGAGTTTGATTATGACGGTACGAGAGTTCCTTATTCGAAAAATACTGAAAAAACGCCTTATGTAACGATTAAAAAGCCTAAAGAAGATTTATTATATTGGGTTAAGAGAAACACAAAACACGAAGAAGCCGCATTTCAGATGCTTGTGGCATGTAAGTTTGCACCTATGCAAACGAACAATCTTGCGCTTGAAAAAGAAAACGCAATCGATTTTTATAACTATTATATCCAACAGGCAGGCGAAGGCTGGATTTTCGAAGAAAAAGACGATATGTCGTTCTTTAAAATGGCATCTGATTCGTTCCAGCTTATTGCGGATATTGATTTTGCGATAGATTCGACAGACAGCTTCGAAATCGAATTGTACGGCAGAGTGGGCGATGAGCTTGTTACGTTTGAAGAAATTTATGATTTGGCAGTTGACGGAAACAAATATGTCCGCATCAAAAATTTTGGTTTCGCCGAAGTGCCTATAAAGAACATTTTCTCGCTCACAAGCGCTTTTAATACATTTGATGTCTACAAAAACGACCAGAACAAATATATCGTAAAAACTTACCGTGCAGGTCTTTTGAGCGAGATGCAGAATTTAGGTATCGAAGCTAAGATGAGCAAGAAGTTCACCAAGTTCTGGAAACAGATTTCTACATTCTCTGATATGGAAGTTCCGACGCTGCCAAAAGGTGTTAATGCTGAATTCAGAGAATACCAGACAAAAGGTTTTGGCTGGTTGTGGTTCTTGTATCAGTATGGTTTGAACGGAATCCTGGCGGATGATATGGGTCTTGGTAAGACACTGCAAGCGTTAACTCTTTTGCAAAAAGCAAAAGAAAAAGATAAAGCCGCTCCGTCATTGGTAATTTGTCCTACCTCGGTTGTTTTCAACTGGGAAAACGAGATACAAAAATTTGCTCCGGGGCTTACTTGTTTGAAGCTTTCGGGGATTGAGCGTAAGGAATTGTTCAAAGAAATTCCTAACTACGATATCGTTATAACAAGCTATGCTTTGATTCGCCGAGATATTGCAAAGCTCAAAAAACATGAGTTCAGATATGTTATTTTAGACGAATCTCAGAATATTAAAAACGCAGATTCTCTGACCGCTCAAAGTGTTAAAGAGCTGAGATGCAAACACAAGCTCGCACTTTCCGGTACTCCGATTGAGAACAGGCTCGAAGAGTTGTGGTCAATATTTGACTTCCTGATGCCAGGGTTTATGTTCGACAAGTCTGAATTTAATTACCGTTACGTAAACCCGATTATGGAACGTGAAGACAAGACGGTTGAAAAACGTTTGAAACAGCAGATTTATCCGTTCATCCTGAGACGTATGAAACGCGACGTTGCGAAGGATCTGCCTGATAAAATTGAAAACATCGCATATTGCGAACTTACGCCGGATCAAAAAGAGTTCTATATGAATGTTCTCGATTCTACGAAAGAAGAACTTTTCAAGAGTATTGAGCAAAACGGTATCGAAAAGAGCAGAATGTCTATTTTCTCTGCGCTGCTTCGTTTGCGTCAGATATGCTGCCACCCGAGACTCTACGACAAAGAAAACCAAATGGGCATAAACGAGTCGGGCAAATTCGAACAGCTCAAAGATATGCTTGAAGAAATTATTTCTGAAGGCCACAGAGTGCTTCTATTCAGTCAATTCGTGGATATGCTTGATATTGTTAAAGACTGGCTCACGAAACAAGGTATTAAACACGAATACCTCACAGGCAACACGAAAAACAGACAGGAAGTTGTTGAAAGCTTCAACAACGACTGTACTATTCCGATATTCCTTATCAGTTTGAAAGCGGGTGGAACGGGCTTGAACCTGACCGGTGCGGATTATGTAATCCATTATGACCCTTGGTGGAACCCTGCCGTCGAAGATCAGGCTACAGACAGGGCGTACCGTATCGGGCAGACCAAAAAAGTATTCGTATACCGCCTCATCACAAAAGGTACGGTTGAAGAAAAAATCCAAAAACTCAAGTCACGTAAGAGAAACCTTGTCGATTCGGTAATTTCAGTCGACAGAAACATCGGTAAATCGCTTACTTATGAAGACTTGAAAGATATCTTCTCTGTGGATTAGAGTTATATTTATATTCTCCTTTATAAGATTTAGCTGGTGAACATATTATATATTTGTCATCCCGCAGGTTTCGATTTTATGATATTCTAAAGTCTTTGCAGTGCGGGATCTTACCAACTGCGGGTGTTATAATTAAACAATGGAAAAAGATTATTATGTTTATATTTTAACAAACTACAATCAAAGCACTTTTTATACCGGAGTTACAAGTGACTTGATTAAAAGAGCATATGAACATCAAAACAAAGTTGTTGAGGGTTTTAGTGCAAAATACAACTTAGACATAGTTGTATATTATGAAATTCATGGCGATATTGAAAACGCAATCAAGCGAGAAAAACAAATAAAAAGATATAGCAAGATTTCAAAGATAAATCTTATTAAAAAAGAAAATCCTGAATTCAAAGATTTATCGCAAAACTGGTAAGATCCCGCACTGTATCGATTTTAATAAATTGCAATACCGAAACCTGCGGGATGACATTCTAATTACCGCTTAGCTTTTTCTCTTGCGATTCTGTTTTCTTCTCTTTTTTCTTCGATGCCTTCCATACGACGGTTTCTCTTATACCCGTATGCTGCATAGATAATAACACCAATAACCAGCCATAACGGGAAAAGGAATGCTGTTTTGCCCATTTCCCAAATCGCTACGCACATCAAGCCTGCACAGAATAGCATCCCTAACGCAGGCAATACTATACCGCCCGGTACCTGAAACGGTCTCGGTCTGTCAGGGTCAGTTTTTCTCAAAATCAACACACCTAAACAAACAAGAATAAATGACGTGAACACGCTGAATATACAGAGCTGCGCTGCAAGATTGAGGTTAAGGAAGATACAGCCGATAATCATGGCTGCACCGACAATATAAGTAATAATGTGAGGTGTTTTATAAACAGGGTGGACTTTTTTAAGGATAGTCGGAAAGAAATTATCTCTTGCCATTGCAAAAAGGATTCTTGTCGCCGCAAGCTGCATTACCAACAATACCGATGTTAAACCTGTCAACGCACCGATTGAAATAAATCCGGCTACCCAGCTTTGGCCCGCAACCTGCATTGCATGCGCGATTGGGGCTTGGATATTTATGACATCTGACTTAACCAAACCTGTAAGCACCAATGCAACAAGAATATATACAACAGTACAGGCGAGAAGTGTACCTATAATACCTATCGGCACATCTCTTTTCGGGTTTTTTGTTTCTTCCGCGGCAGTTGCAATAGCATCAAAACCTGTGTATGCAAAGAAAATAGTAAATGCACTTACAAAAACGCTTGCTACATTCTTCATAGCATCACCGTGAATAAAAAACGGTGTCCAGTTATCGGGTTTTACATAAAAGAAACCAACGCCAATAAACAAGGCGATTACGATAAGTTTTATCACAACCATCACGCCTGCCATATTTTTCGATTCGCTGATACCTTTTATCAAAATATATGTAACAAACATGATTATTAGAATTGCAGGAAGATTCAATGCAATAGGCATACCCAAAATATGAGGGATATGCTCAGCAGGATTCAATCCCATTTTTGTATATGCAGCGGCTGCTGTTCCGGCATCATTCACAAGCCACAAAGGCGGATACATTATATGATGAGCTATATTTTGAACCATCGGAGGAGCACTCGCAAAATATGGCTCAAAACCTCTTAAAAATTGTAAAAGATAACCTGTCCAACTGCATGCTACCGCAATATTCCCGATGGTATACTGAAGCATCAAGACCCAGCCCACCATCCACGCAGCCAATTCGCCCATTGTCGCATAAGTATAAGTATAAACACCGCCTGAGACAGGAATCATTGAAGAGAATTCTGCATAACACAATGCAGGGAAAATACATACCACTGCAGCAATTATCATTGAAACAACTAGAGCAGGACCGGCATTAACTGCAGCAGCACCGACCATTGAGAATATTCCCGCACCTATAACAGCACCTATCCCCAAGATGACTAAGTCTACCCAGTTTAGTGTTTTCTTCAGCCCCGTACTTTCGGCTCCGGCAATCATTTCATCCGGGCTTTTTGTTTTTAATAACTTTGACACAAAATGTTCGACTAAGTTAGCTTCGGTAACTTCCATTTCCGGAGCTACCTCTTGTTGAGTTTTTTGGGGCATTTAATTGTTCCTCTTGCGTCGGGATGGTAATCCCGACCTACTTTATTATTGTTGGGTTTCACCCAACCTACCTGACTTTGCTGTCATTCCTGCGCAGGCAGGAATCGCACGATTATTGCATTTGTTGACCGGCTGTGCCGGAGATTCCGCATCAAGTGCGGAATGACATTTTATTTAAGTAGAGGGAAACCCAGCTTCTCTCTTTGTTCTACGTACAGTTTTGCCACTGCAGCAGCCATCTTTCTCACTCTGTTTATATAATTGATTCTTTCGTCTTTGCTGATTACACCGCGTGCATCGAGCAGGTTGAAATCGTGTGAACATTTCAAAACATAGTCATAAGCCGGTAATACAAGTTCGTTATCTAAACAGGATTCTACTTCTTCTTGATACAAATCAAACAACTTGAAGAGCCTGTCTGCGTTTGAAACCTCGAAATTGTATTTTGACTGTTCGATTTCGTTTTGTAAATATATCTCACCATATTTTAGCTCATTATTCCACATAACATCAAATACGGAATTTACGTTCTGCAAATACATTGCTATACGCTCGAGTCCGTATGTCAATTCCAGGGCAACGGGTTTTATTTCCAAACCGCCAACCTGTTGAAAATATGTGAACTGAGTAATTTCCATCCCATCCAGCCAGACTTCCCAGCCTACACCGGCAGCACCTAATGTCGGAGACTCCCAATTGTCCTCAACAAATCTCACATCATGCTGTTTTAAATCTATACCCATCGCCTCAAGACTGCTCAAATAAAGTTCTTGAGCATTGTCAGGAGAGGGTTTCAAAATTACTTGATATTGAAAATAATGACCGAGTCTGTTAGGATTTTCGCCGTATCTTGCATCAGTAGGGCGTCTACAAGGTTCAATCATCGCCGTATTCCACGGCTCAGGACCCAAAGAACGTAAGAACGTTGCAGGGTTCATAGTGCTTGCACCCTTTTCGATATCATATGGCTGCTGGATTATACAGCCGTAATCTGCCCAGAATTTAGATAAATTTAGTATCAACTCTTGAAAATTTAATGCCAAAATCCATTCCTAACTTATTCGTCGTTCATCCCTTTTGTGGTAGTGTATACCCAAAAAATCACCCTTAAGGCAAGTCTATTATAATATAATCGTTTTAATTTTACAAATTAAAATTTTCTGTTTTTACATGGAGATCAATGGAAGGCAAGGTTTTTTGTTCAGCCAATAAGTTGTCATCCCGAAGCGCCAAGTATTGCAAGATACATCAATTTAATGCTGTGCGGGATCTGACCAACTGATACCGTAAGCTTAAAGCTTTCAAACCTAATTGGTTAGATCCTGAATATTTCAAGATTAGTTAAGATAACAAGCTGGGCGCTTCAGGATGACAGAAGTGAATTTGTCGGAAAAATTCCAATCCTACATTTTATTTTGGAAACCTTTACCACAACGCCGTAGGCATCATGCGTTTGTAAACCCAGACAGGAACGTCGTCATATTCAGATTCAAAACCGTCTGCAATTGCCTCAGCCACACCTATTGCAAAAATAGGCAATCCTACTTTTTGTGCGGCTTCTTTAATCATTTCATAGCCGTTAATAACGTCTTCTTTTGTTGTTTCATCACCCAAATGCGTGTTACTGATAAGACCCGAAAACTTTTTCCACGGACGGGCTTCAAGCCCTTTGCTGAATTCAATATACTCTAAGATGTTCTCTACGCTTGAGGTTTCGAATTTTGATGTGTTAATAACAAGGTATATGTTCAAATGTTCTTCTTTATCGATGTCATTGATAATGTCTAAAATGTCCAATCCGCCTGCACCATAGCCAACATCAATGATTATATCGCCTTCGTTTCTAAGGCAGTTTATCTGCTCACCGTTTACATAAGTCGCAGCTTCGCCCAAACCCTCATAGTTAGTTTGTGCAACGACATTCATCCCCATATCTGTCAAAGTCCCCACAAGAGGACGCAATGTATAAGCCGGTTCTACCGAATCCAAATCTACCAGTGTTATTTTTTCGCCCTTTGCGACATACTGTCTTGCACGATTTATCGCTGTTTCTGACTTTCCACTTGCGTATGCTCCGCAATAAACTTCTACTTTTCTACCCATTATTGTCTCTTTTCTGTTTCAGTATTTCGACGACCCTTTGGATTTCTCCTCTTTCGGCTTCCTGCAAGTCAAAATTCAAATAGCTTTCATAGTGTTCAATCGCATCATCCAGCTCGTTTCTTGCGCTGAACAGCATCCCGAGTTTTTTGTATGCAAAAGGAAATTCTTCGTTAATAGCAATCGCCTTTAAATAATTAGACATAGCTTTATCGAGTTCATCATTAGCCTCATAAGCAAGCCCCAGCTGATAAAATATCAGAGGATTCGTGTCAACAGTTTCTATAACCTCTTCATAATTGGAGATTGCGCTATGCCAATCACCAAGTTCAAAATAAATCATACCCAAATCCCAATGAGCATCAGGATTCTTTGGTGACAGTTCAAGAACCGCATCCAAAGTTGAAATCGCTTCGTCGTATCTTTTGTCTTCCATATAGATTCTCGCCAGATAGTGTCTGACAGTGACATCTTCAGGAAGTTCGTACACAGCGTTTTGCATAAGTTCAATAGCTTCAAGGAGTTTATGTTGTTTGAAAAGCACATCAGCAAGGTTTGCGTAAGTCTGTGCCTGCTTCGAATCGTTCATCAAAGCTCTTTTATAGTACTCTTCAGCTTTTTCATTGTCTGAAACGTAGGTATAGCAAAGTCCGATGTTATTCAAGAGTCTCGGGTCGTTTGGAGTTTCTTCTTCCATTTTCAAAAACTCGTGTAACGCCTCTTCGTATTTTTTGCTGTAAAATAAATCAAGCGCATTATTAAGCGTATCTTGCATAGCTGCTCCTTAGTTTTGTAGTGAGTTATGATATATCCTGTTGGGTTAAAACCCAACCTACTACTATATAAAACATTATATATAAAATAAAAGTTTTTTTATATAGCCTCACGTCTTAACCCCTCACCCGTTTTTTAAATATTCGGCTTTGCCTCATATTAAAAAACTACCCTCTCCCCAAGGGGCGAGGGATATGATAGCATTGTCTTATGAAAAATGCTAAACATTTATATAATAAAAAATCTTTATCTAACGCCAAAAAACTCAGAAAAGAAATGACTGAGTTTGAAACAAAATTTTGGCATAGAATCAAAAACAGACAAATTTTTAATTTAAAATTTAGAAGACAAGTTCCTCTTGGTGATTATATTGTTGATTTTATCTGCAAAGAAGAAAAAATAATAATTGAATTAGATGGTTCAGGACACTTAGAAACTAAACAAATAGAACATGATAAAGAAAGAGATAATTATTTAAAATCCTTAGGATACCGAATTATAAGAGTATTTAATAACGAATCCACAAACATTGAAGGAGTATTTGAAAAAATTAAAGAACTGATTTCTCCCCTTGGGGAGAGAGAAATTTTTCAATGCGAACAAAGTGAGCATTAGAAAAATGTGTGAGGGGTTTTTATGTAAAGTTATACTTGATGTTACATACTTGCAAGACAATATACAATAAACTAATTGCAAAAGTTCAACTATCTTATAGAATTGTAGTATGCAGATTTTGGTTTACATATTAAAAAGACTGATTCAGGCGATTCCGCTTTTGCTTATTGTATCTGTTATCAGCTTTTTCATAATCAGATTGAGTCCTGTTGATCCTCTCGCGGAGCTGAGAATCAATCCTTCAGTATCTCCTGAAACATTAAGATATGAAGAACAAAGGCTTGGCT
>JAVBRY010000017.1:0-10734 GCA_031547505.1 Candidatus Gastranaerophilaceae bacterium
AAAAGTACCCTTTTAAGCTAGACAACGATGTCATAGTCACTATCTTTACCAGTCAACTTAATTTTTCATTCAAGATTAAAGCCACCTATATCTGGAACGGCGCAGATATCCCAAAACCATTATGGTGGCTGGGTTCAAGTAAAGATAATGACTACCTTATAGCCTCTATGGTCCACGACTTTATGCTTGAATACAAGAATTTTATCTATAAAGAAGTGCTCGAAAGTAAAATTGAGGTCAAAGAATACAGAAGATTAACTTCATTAATCTTCAGGGATATTTTGAAGGAATCAGATATTAACACAATCAAAGCAAACATAATGTCGTGGTGTGTGGATGCTTTTCAAGCCACGTTCAACAAGAAAGCGTGGGAGATAAAATGACAATATCTATAGAGTTTATGCTTGTTATAGTGATAAATGTCCTCTCTTCCGGGATTTTTCTTGGTGGCTTGGCAATGTCTATCAGATATATTGAGGCACAAATTCTTCGTCTTGAAAGAAAACAAGACAAACATAACAATCTAATTGAGCGTATGGCAGTGGTTGAGCAGTCTACAAAGTCTGCCCATCACAGGATTGATGAAATGAACTAGGAGAGAAACTATGAGAAATGATATTACGCCGCACAGGCAAAAAATAAAATTAGACAGCAAAGAATACACAATTGAGTTTGATTATTTTTCTCTGTCGGAGGTGGAAGAGCAAACTAAAAAAGGTGTTTATCAGCTGTATGATATGATTACACAGAATAATTCGATTACTTTGAACGATTCTTTGAAACTTTTGTGTTGTGGTTTGATGAAACATCACGACAAAAATGAAATTGAGGATATTCAATTAAGATTTAAAGAATCTCCGGGGCTTTGGGTGCTGTTTAAACAGCCGGTGATTGCTGCTTTTATTTTTCCTTTGATGCCGCCAGAAATTGTTCAAAAAATAACTTCAAAACCTAACAGTAGTTCTAAAAAAAAAGTGAAATAATCCCTGAGACCTTTAATTGGGTTGAGGATTATGTGATTTCAAGAAAAATACTCGGATGGAGTGACAAGGAGTTTTGGGAATCTACTCCTCGCAAGTATCTTGCGGTGTATTTTACTTATTTAGAGCTGCAAGGACGTATAAATAATGCAAAAGATGCGAAACCTCTTTTGGGTAAAGAAGCTGTGAATTCTCTGAGGAGCATCGTTCAGAGCATATCATAAAATATACAACCACAAGGAAGGAAAAAAATGAATAAATACAATGAATTGTCAGGTCTAGGTATAGAGGATCTGAGTAAAAATTTAAAACAAATGACTAAGGATATGGAAAAATATGCGAATACTGAAATCAAGATTCGAGGAAAATCCATGGATGAATGGAACAAGATGATTAAAGACCAGCAAGACACTCAGGCGAAAAGCAATGTGTATATGAAATACCTCGAAGAAAAGTATCAAAAAAGTATGGCAGCCGATTCGGCTTCAAGTCAAGCGCTTTCGGGAGATACATTAGCAAACGCTATATGGCGTGTCGAGGAGTTGAGAAAAATCCAAAGTGATTCTTCCTTGTCATCTGATGAGAAAAGTTCAGCGTCTGATGGTGTGAATGCTGTTTTTAACTTAAAAGCAAGCGAAACTGCCGCTATAAGCTGGGCTAATGCAAGTACAAAGTTCGGGGATACACTCTCAAAAACTCTCTCCAGTCTTTTGTTTGATACTCAAAATTTTGATAAAAACATGAAAAAAGTAACACGAGATCTTTTGAATTATATGCTGGAGCAAACAGTCGGCTCAATATTTAATAACAGCAGTCAAAATTCAGGCGGAATATTTGGAAATCTTGGCAGTTCTCTTTTAGGGTTTGGTGCCGGACTATTTGGCGGCAACAAATTCCATTCGGGTGGTGTTGTGCCATCAGGTTCCAACTACAATCTGACAGGAACACAAGAACAGCTGGCTTTGCTTAAAGGCGGTGAGCGTGTTCTCAGTCCGGGTGAAAATGTTCAGTATGAAAATACTTCAGGCGGTTCGAAGGTTAATTTTATAAACTTTAACATAAAAGCCTGGGATTCAAAGGATGTACAAAAGTATCTTCTTGAGAACAAGGAACTTTTGAATTCAATTACATTTAACGGAATAAAAGATAATGACCAAATGCTTAGGCATATGGTCAAAAATGCTTAATGCAAAGAAAGGGAAGAGATGCAATATCCATTGTTTGAGATACCTTATCAGTCGAGTTATACGAATTTAATTGAGTTCAAGACTGTTATTAATGATAAAATGAAAGGCCGTGAGCAGAGATATCCTGTTTGGACATATCCAAAACGTACTTTTACACTTAGATTTGACAAAAATTTCAAAGGCCGTAAGCAGCTCGAAGACTTTTTTAAAGAGGTTATGGGGCAGGCTGGTCAGTTTCGCTTTGTTTGGGATAGCGAAAAGGGCGGAAACGGCAAAGAATATCTCTGTAGTTTTGATTCGGACAGCTTAAAGCAGAGTATAAAAGAACTTGGGTATAGTGAAGTTGAGCTGGATTTAGTCTGTATTGATGACAGTCAGTTTGTTTCTTCGTCAACACTGGACTTTTATCATGAGGCAGAGTGTGAAAATATTATGGATTTTTATACTTTGACAGATGAAATATTCAGTGCACAGAATAATAGAAAAGCTTGGTGGGATAAGCCTAAAAGGTCTTGGACACTCAAGTTTAAAAAGAATGAAAAAGTCAGAAAGCAGCTTGAGAACTTTTTTATTTCAAAACGCGGACGGTTTCGTTCTTTTGACTGGGTATGGAAAAAAGAACGAGGTGGGGATGGCCAAACCTATCATGTCAGATTTGATGAGGATACTTTAAAGAGTGCAATAAGTGATTTTGGTTATGGTGAAATACAACTCAAGCTCAAGGAAGTATTCCCGAATCTGATTCCTAATTCGGAAGTTGAAAAGGATGAAATTATCCCGAGAAAACTTTTGAAGATTGAAATTGAAAGCGGTTCTGTTTATGTTATGGATAATGAAACATTGGATGTTCTTGCTTTTGACGGAGAATCATACATTGGCGCTCCGTTGATTCATGGAAAAATTAAAAAAGACGATAACTCAAGTGTTTCAAAGTTGAGTATTGAGCTTTCAAACGCAGCTCTTCAAATATCAGGGATGATTGCACAGAGGGGTGATGTTATCACAAATTCACCGGCGGTTTTGACCCTTGTATTTTTAGATATTAATACTCAAAAAATCATACCCGGCATTCAACAGATTCTTTATTCAGGACGATGCAACAATCTCAAGCTCAATTATGAGAATGCATCGATGGATATTGAAACAGAGCTTGGCGGGTTTGAAATTCAGGCTCCTGTTATGAAATACAGGACAAGCTGTCAGGTAAGACGTTTCAAAGACTGCCGCTGCGGGTATGTTGGAGTTGAAACATCTTGTGACAGGACATACGAACGTTGTAAAGAGTTGAAAAATCAAGCGAATTTTAGAGGATTTCCTCAGATGTATAACGAGCTGGTTATCAAAGTTTGATTTTTTAAGATTTGGAGTGATTTTATGCAGCTGACTAAAAACTTTATGTTGAGTGAATTTTATACTTCAGAGACGGCAAAACAGATGAAAATAAATAATTTGCCGCCTATTGAATGTGTGGTTAATATCACAAGGCTTGCCGATAATGTTATGCAAAAAATTCGTGACCATTTTAAAATGCCAGTAGCTATTTCTTCCGGGTACAGGTGTGTGAGTTTGAACTCGATTTTGGGAGGTGCTTCTACCTCCCAGCACATCAAAGGCATGGCTGCTGACTTTACTGTTAAAGGTTACACCATAAAGCAGGTTTTCGATTGGTGCAAAGAAAATCTTATCTATGACCAATTGATAAACGAAAAAAATCAGTGGGTGCATATTTCGTTTAATATTTTTGAAAACAGGAAAGAGGCTTTGTTTTATGATGGAGGGACGTATATCAAACTATAAAAACTATTGACAAAAACTCACACCACCGATATCCGTGCATCTGAGACCGTATTCTTTGGTCGGGTCAGCATCCATTTTGCGGACTTTTTTATAATCAAGGGTATTGTATCTGAATGAGGTCGGTTTCATTTCATTATCAAGTGACGGAACAGGCACTTCGGCGGTGCGTTGTACTGCACGGCGGTTGTTGATATATGACCTGTTTGGTACATTTTCGCTGAAACCATAGGAGTTATTTAGAGGTTTTGAAGAGTATCCATTGCCTTTTACACTTGTACAGTATATCTCTCCTCTTCTGTTGTCATAAGAGTTGTATGTTCCTTGCATTTGAGAAGAATGGTATCGGTCAATGCTTGAGGATGCTGAAGTGTATTTGGAGGTCGATACAGCTGAACCATATGAAGAATAATAGCCGTAGTAGCCCGCATATGCTAAACAAGGCTGTCCAATCAAGATTATGAGAAATAGGATTATAATATTTTTCATGACGACCCCAACTGAAATAATAATATCACATTACAAGAATTCACTCAAAATATTGTTACTTAAAAGTATACCTTCTTTACTTAACTTATAACCTTTTTCTGTTTTTATCAGATGCTCTGAATGTATGAATTTTTCGATAATTTTTTTGTATCTTTCTTCAAAATTTACAGAGAACTTTTTGTTAATTTTTTCAACATCAATGCCCTCACATTTTCGAAACCCCAGAAAAATCTCTTCTTCAAGTTTTTCTTTATTGCTGACTTGATGTTTATCCAACTTTTTCAAAGGATTTTTTAAGTATTCATCTAAAGTGCAGACGTTTGAATATCTAATGCCTTCAACATAACCGTGTGCAGCTATGCCGAAACCATAGTATTGGTCATTGTTCCAATAGTTTAAGTTATGCCTGGATTCATATCCTTTTTGTGCAAAATTGCTAATTTCATAGTGTTCGAATCCATATTTGCCTAATGTATTTATTGCACAAAGATACATTTGCGCCTGCAAGTCTTCATCCGCAAGATTTGCAGGCTTTTTTTTTGTTTTTTTATATGTTTCAAACAGTGCTGTTCCTTCTTCAAGTTTTAATCCGTAAAGGGATATATGCTGCGGCTCAAGACCCATAGCTTTTTCTAAATCACTTTTAAAATCATTCAGTGATTGGTTTGGCAGTCCGTAAATAAAATCCAGGCTTATGTTTTTGAAGCCTGAGTTTTTTGCATTTTCTATGGTTTTTAAGGCTGTATTTGAGTCGTGAAGTCTGCCGATTGATTTGAGAATAGCATCATTAAATGACTGGATGCCTATACTCAGGCGGTTAATGCCTGTTTCTTTTAAAACTTTTAAAAACTCAAAAGTTGTTGAATCAGGATTTATTTCAACAGTTATTTCAGCTGAGTTATCTAAATTAAAGCAATCAAGGATTCTTTTAAAATACTCAGATGGCAATAATGACGGAGTTCCTCCGCCAAAATAGATTGTGCTTAGTTTCTCACTTTTATAATAGTGTTTTATTTCTTCGATAAGTTTTTCTACATAATTTTCAACGAAAGATAGATTCTCAAATGACACAAAAGAGCAGTAGTCGCATTTTCTTTTGCAAAAAGGGATGTGAATATAGACACTATTTTTTTTGTCTGATAAGAGCAAATTCCCTCACTCATGCTTGTCGGCATAGTAATGCCGACCTACTTTGTTTAGATTAGTCTCTCGTGTTTGAAATGGCGTTTGCCTTCACAATATTCGCTGACCAATTGTCCGTCACCGTAGAGTTTGTATTTATAAATGGTCAGCCCTTCCAGACCGACAGGTCCTCTGGCGTGGGTTTTGTTGGTCGAAATTCCTACTTCTGCACCTAGCCCGTATCTGAAACCGTCTGCGAAGCGGGTTGAAGTGTTAGCAAAAACTCCTGCCGAATCAACCAGATTCATAAACAGTTCTATTTTTTCAGGGTGGCTGCACAAAATGGAGTCAGTGTGTCCTGAGCCATAGATGTTTATGTGGGCTATTGCTTCAAAGAGATCTTTTACTGCCTTAATTGAAACGATTTTGTCGCCATATTCTGTTGCCCAGTCTTCAGCTATTGTATCTTCAATCTCTGGGCATACAGCTTTACATTTTTCGTCGCCTTTTACCGTGACGCCGTTTGCACGCATAGCCTCAACCAGTCTCGGTAAAAATATATTTAAGATATTCTCGTTTAATAAAATTGTTTCGACGCTGTTGCAGGCGCTCGGGTATTGAACTTTAGAATCGACGCATATGGGAACAGCCTTGTCGTAGTTGACCATATCATCTACATATATGTGGCAAATGCCGTCAGCATGACCTAGCACAGGGATTTTTGTGTTGTGCTGAATAAACTGAACCAGTGCATTTCCACCTCTTGGAATAATAAGGTCGATGTATTTTTCCATCGAAAGCATTTCATTGACGTCATCTCTTGTAAGCAATAGATTTATCGTGCCTTTAGGGAACTCTTCAAGGCTGTCGAGAGTGTCGTTGATTAACTTTGTTAGGATTAAGTTTGTATTCGTAGCCTCCTTGCCACCTTTTAACAGAACTGCATTAGCGGATTTTATTGCAAGAGAAGCGATTTGAGGAATGACATCAGGTCTTGCCTCAAACACTACCCCAATAACCCCTATAGGGCAGCTGACTCTGAACAAATCTAAGCCGTCATCAAGTTTCATAGCCCATAATTTTTTATTTACCGGGTCTTCGAGTTTTGCGACATCTCTTATGCCTTGAATCATATCTCGCATTTTGTTTTCATCGAGCTTGAGGCGGTTGAATGTTGATTGAGTAATTTCTTTATTATCAACCATTTCTTGTGCCGCATCGAGGTCTTTTTGATTTTCATCATAAATTTTATGCTGGTTATGTTCAATGGCATCGGCAATTTTTAAGAGAGCCTTGTTTTTTGTCTCTTCATCCATCGAAGCCAGGGTGTAAGACGCTAGTTTTGCGTTTTGAGCTATTTGTGCCAAATTTGTGTCAGTTGTTGTCATATAGTCACCTGTAAAATTTATTAGGACCTAAAGGAGCGCTATGTTATCACGGGTGATAACCGCGTCATAGTTTTTATAACCCAATATTTTTAAAACTTTATCAGAGTGTTCACCCATTATTTTTTTGCAGTCGCTGCAGTTGTAATTCGCCATGCCACGGGCAAATTCGACTCCGTTTGAGTCCAAAATGCTTACGATTTCGCCTTTTTGGAAGTCGCCGAAAATTTCTGTTATACCGATAGGTAAAAGGCTTTTTTCTTCTACTGTAAGAGCTTTTTTAGCTCCGTCATTAACTTTGAATTGTCCGCAAATGTTTGTTGCGAAGGCAATCCATCGTTTTTTGTTGCTGAGGTTTTCAACAGGCAAAAAGACTGTTCCGAGTTCTTCTTTATTGAAGACTCTGCTGATAATACCCGGTTGTGTGCCGTTGGCTATTATGCCAATCCCTCCGGAGCGAGCAATAACTTTCATTGCCTCCAGTTTTGTTTTCATTCCGCCTCTGCCGCCTTTAGAAGCGTTGCGGGCATATTTTTCAATCTCGTCAGTCACATGTTCAACGAGGTGAATGATTTTGGCGTCAGGGTTTTCTTTAGGGTTATCGTCGAAAAGCCCGTCGATATCAGATAAAATTACCAACAAATCCACATCCAGCTCACTTGAAACAAGGGCTGACAGCTTATCGTTGTCTGAAAAGCAGGTGTGGATTGTTTCTTCATAGTAATCCAACTCTGAAGTCGAAACGGTATCGTTTTGGTTTATTACAGGTAAAGCGCCTACCGAAAGTATTGTGTTTAAAGTTTCATTCAAGCTTAGATACTTAACTCTGTTCGAAAAATCTTCTTCAGTCAAAAGAATCTGGGCGGTAGTGATACCGTATTTATTGAAGCCTTCTTCGTATATAGACATCAAGCCGCATTGTCCGACAGCTGCACAAGCTTGTTTCAGCGCAATACTCTCACAAGGGTCGACGTTGAGTTTTTTTGCCCCTAAGCCTACAGCACCGGAAGTTACAATAATAACTTCTTTACCGGATTTTTTGAGTTTGGCTATGTCTTCGATAAACGAATAAATCCGTGACAACGAAATCTCGCCCTGCTCGTTTCTTAAGACATTTGTTCCGAACTTAAAAACTATACGGTTCGATTCGACTAATTTTTCTCTTATTTCACCTGTATTCATAAGTCAGATTATAGCTGAAATAGAGGTGAATGTAAATTATGGCAAAGAAAAGGGAGATTTTTTCAAATCTCCGCATATGTGGTTAATACAAATCTAAGAACTAACTGTTATAATATATGGATTTACTTCGTTGTTAAGCTTTCTTTGATATTTCAATACTGTAATATTGAAAGTGCGAAAGGGTGAAAGGGACACATGACTAGGAATGGTTGTTTTGACAGCGTTTCACACAGGTATTGCTGTCATTGTTTATAAAATTATATTTCTCCTGAAATATTTATTTTGTCTGCACATTATACTTATATATATATAAAAACATTTTTTATATACTGAAATCATAAATTTTATATACCGTTACATTAATTAACAAGGAAATTGTGGAATGTAAATAAATATAAAGAATAACTTTTGCTTCGAAAGCCAGCACCAGTAGGCTATTATGTGAAATACAATTAAGCCGAAATAAACTACATAGCAACTTTTATTATCTTTAAACTTTATACAAATACTCAACAAATTTTTAAAAGTAGTAGGAAGGAAATAGAAAATGAGTACAAAAGTAGGAAAAACATTGTTGATTGATATGACAGCAAAGAAATTGGCACAAGTTACAAATAAAATGGCGAAAAAAGACCCGATGCTCCTGAGCGAACTCTCGGGTGCTAAAGCAACAAAAGCAAATATAATTGCAAAAAATCCTGACATGTTTAAGGCTGATGGACAATTAACAAAGCAAGGCAAAATAGAAATTTATGAAGGAATTGCAGAAGTCCTCGGTGTCACAAATAAAAAAGATGCGAAGAAAATTGCTGAAAGTATGTCTATAAAGGAATTTATGGAAATAGCACTGGCGAAAAAAGAAGCTACTTCAAATATCCCTTCAATTGGAGTTGTGGTTGATCTTCCTGCAGGTGGAGATAGGTTTGTAAAGCTATCTGACGTAGAACAACTTAGTTCAATTACAAACCCATATTTGCAAATGGCTGCTACCAAGGTCAAAGAGGCTCGTTCCATGTCGGACATGTTTGTTAAAAATGTCTCTGATACAGTGAAAGCATTTAGAAATAACAAGGTATCACAAAAGACCTATATACCGTATCCTACAGTTGCTCCTAAAACTAAAAGACCTTTAACATTGGTAAAAAAAGCTGAACTTGACGCCAAGGCAGCAGATTTAAATAAAGCGGTTAAATCTTAAATATGCGAAATTGTAATTAATATAAATTTGAAAAAAGCCCTTAATTCTATTGAAATTAAGGGCTTTTTTAGTTTTATATTTTTGTTAATTATTCATATTTTTTGTAAATCAATGATGCGTTGTGTCCGCCGAATCCGAATGAGTTTGTTAAAGCAACTTTGATATCTGCTTTAACAGGTTTGTGCGGAACATAGTTTAAGTTCGCAACCTCTGGATCCTGACTATCAAGGTTGATAGTCGGAGGAACGATGCCTGTGTTTATCGCTTTGATACAAACGATAGACTCAGCTGCACCCGTAGCACCGAGCATATGTCCGTGCATTGATTTTGTTGAACTTACGTACAAATTCGGGTTTGATTTTAAGTCACCAAACACTCTTGCGATAGCTTGAGATTCAGCGATGTCACCCAATCCTGTACTTGTACCGTGCGCATTTACGTAGTTTACATCTTTTGCCGCAAGATGTGCATCTTTAACAGCAAGCTCCATTGCTTTTGCTGCGCCGGAACCGTCCGGAGCTGGTGCAACTATGTCATAAGCGTCTGCAGTCTGACCGTAGCCTACTACTTCAGCGTAAATTTTTGCACCGCGTTTTTTAGCATGTTCTAATTCTTCAAGGATAAGAACTGCTGCGCCTTCTGACATTACAAAGCCGTCTCTGTCAATATCATAAGGTCTTGAAGCCTTTTTGGGGGCATCATTTCTTTTTGAAAGTGTTCTGGCACTTGTGAAGGCACCGATGCCTAATCTTGTAATAACTGCTTCCGCTCCGCCTGCAACAACAACATCAGCATCATCCCACTGTATTGCGCGAAATGCATCGCCAACCGAGTGAGCAGATGTTGCACAAGCTGTTACGATAGCTTTGTTAACGCCCTTAGCTCCGTGCATCATAGATATTCTGCCTGCACCCATATCCGCAATAATCATAGGGACCGTGAATGGGCTGCATTTTGTAGGACCTCGGTCAATGATTGCGTGGTGCTGTTTTTCAAATGTATCGAATCCGCCGGCTGCTGAACCTACGATTACACCGTATCTGTACGGATCAACATTCTTTCCTGCTTCGATACCTGCATCTGCGATTGCTTCGTTTGCGGCAACAACTGCTAACTGTGTATATCTATCCATTCTCTTTGCTTCTTTCGCATCCATATACTCAGCTGCATCAAAATTTTTAATCTCTCCGGCAATGTGTACGCTATGACCTTCCAGTGGTATGTTTTCAATATTGCTTATACCGCTTTTGCCTTCGGTAAGGCTATTCCAGAAAATATCTGTTCCTGCACCATAAGGTGACACAATCCCCAACCCTGTAACGACTACTCTTTTTTTGCTCATAATAAATTAAACCTTCTCAACATTCTAATAAATTGCGAGGAGATTATACTGATTT
>JAVBRY010000133.1:0-10381 GCA_031547505.1 Candidatus Gastranaerophilaceae bacterium
AAATCAGCAAAAAAGCTATCTCAGTGGGGTTTGAATGGCCGAATTGCGAATCGCTTTGGGAGTGTGTACATTCTGAACTCGACGAATTTAAAGAGGCAATTGAGAGCGGTGATACAGCACACGCAGAAGAAGAAATGGGCGATATATTGTTTGCGATAGTTAATCTTGCCCGTTGGAACAATATCGAAGCGGAGCAGGCACTATTAAAGGCGAACAAAAAATTTATGGCACGATTCCGCAAGATGGAAGAATTGGCAACAAAAAGTCTTGATGAGTATACATTTGAAGAGTACGATGCACTTTGGAAAAAAGCTAAGGCCTCGCTAAAATCATAAGTTCTGTTGGCATTCAAAATCCAACTATTTGTCATTCCGCACTTGATGCGGAATCGCATAGTCTTTGCGATCCTGAAATAAATTCAGGATGACGTTGAGTTTTTGTAGCAAAATGACAACAGAACCTAATCTTCTTTTTTATTAAAAAACTCATAAACAGCATTCGCAGCTTTTTTGTTAATCTTTGTGGACAAATCAATAACAGACGCTTGTGATACAGCTTTTATGGTTTTGAATTCTTTCATGAGAATCTCTCGGTTCTTAACAGAGAGACCTTTTATCTCGTCCAACACGGACTCGGTAGCCTTTTTCTGGCGAAGCTTTCTATGGTATGTAATCGCGAACCTGTGTGCTTCATCTCTGATTCGTTGAAAGAAATACAGTGCAGGCGAGTTTATAGGAAAAATAACCGGCTTTGATTTTTTTGGCTTGAATACTTCCTCTAACCGTTTTGCCAGAGAAACAACATCCTGTTCATTCATTCCGATTCGTTCAAACACTTCCATAACAGAAGATAACTGCCCCTTACCTCCGTCTATGATAATAAGGTCCGGCATAGGCAATTCTTGTGAGAGTTTGCCTGTATAACGGCGCTCGACAACCTCCTGCATAGATTTAAAATCGTCAGGTTTTGACTCGGTGGAACGGACTTTGAATTTTCTGTATTTGGATTTTTTGGGTAAACCATTCTCAAATGTAACCATTGAAGCAACCGTATTCGTACCTTGAATATGAGAGATATCAAAACACTCCACAAGGTGAGGAAATTTTTTGAGCCCGAGTTTTTCCTGTATATAGCTGCCGACTTCGTTATAATCCCTTTGGATTTCATTTAATTTTTCAAGCTTAATCTTCTCAAGATAGAACTTCGCATTCTTTTCTGCAAGATTCAATAGCTCAATATTACGCTTTGTGGGCGTCGTCACGAACTTTACCTTCTTGCCTGACAGCTGGAATAACCAGCTCGAATAAAGCTCATCCTCGTCCTTCGTAAGTACCTTAGGCAGAAGAATAGCGGTCGGTATCTCAAACTCAGACACCATAGAATAGTATTCTTTTAAGAATGTTGTCGCAACTTCATTTTCATTTGACAGATTCAAATTCTTAAACTCAAAATCCTTCTTATCAATAAGCCTGCCCTGTCTGATTTGTAAAAGTGAAACTACATAAAGACTGCCTTCACCATAAAGAGCAACGATATCCTGATTTATATTAGTATTTTCGGAAACAACCTTCTGCCTCTCAAGTGTCTTTTGGATATCAAAATAGCTGTCACGATACCTCGCCGCTTTTTCAAAGTCCTGACTTTGTGCATATTTTTCCATTTGAAGTTTAAGCTGTTTTATAAGCTCCTGCTGCTTCCCGGTCAGGAATAATTCAACACCTTTGAGGATTTTTTTGTACTCATCAGGTGTAACCTTTTTCTGACATGGTGCAGAACCGCGCCCTATTTGATAATACAAACAAGGCCTGTCTCTAAATTTTGGTGTCTTGCACTGTTTTAAAGGAAATAATTTCTTCAACAAATCCAGCGTTGAATACATAGCCCGAGAATCAGTATACGGACCGAAATATTTCCCCTTGGTTTTATTAATATTGGCTTTTCTTGCTACTATTATACGAGGATAATCCTCATCAGTAATAACAAAATACGGGAACTTCTTATCATCCTTAAGAAGAACGTTGTATTTTGGCTTATATTTTTTTATCAAGTGGGATTCAAGAATGAGTGATTCGACTTCGGTATCAGTGATTATGAATTCAATTTTCACAATCTGAGGCACCATAACTTTTAGCTTAGGTGAGTCATGCGTTTTGTTAAAATAACTATGCACACGTTTTTTGAGGTTTTTTGCTTTACCGACATAAATCACCTCACCGGCTGTATCATAAAACTGGTAAGAACCGCTTAAATCCGGCAAAATAGCTAATGTTTGCTGTACTTCGTTCATAGAATGATTATAACATTTATTAAAAGAATTGCCCCCTTTCCTGTGAGGAGAGGGTCGGGGTGAGGTGGCAACAAAATCACAATAACTTAATACTGCGGCACACCCTCTAAATCTTTTGGATCAAACTGCATCGCTGCTTCTTCTCGTTGCTGTAGATACAAGTCATAAGCATCATAGCCTGTTTTTATAGAATAAAGAGCATTTATACGCTGTCTGGGTTCTGAAAGCGAAGGCATAATATTCATTGCATTGCTGTAATAAGTTTTAGCCTGTGCCGGAGCATCAAGTTTTTCATAGCAGACACCCAGTCTCAAATTAGTTCTGTAGTCTGAACCATATCCGTATTTGTATGCCAGTTTGTAATATTTTATTGCATCGAGAAACTCACCGTCTTGATAGAAGGTTTCGCCTATGTAGAAATTTGTTCTTGGAGAATGCTCGTTGAAATTCAACGCCATAAAAAGACTGTCTTTTGCTTCACGTATATTGTTCTGTAAAAGGGAAGCACGAGCGTTACCAATGAGAGCATTTTGGTTTGAAACATCAGCCCTGCTTGCCTGGTAATAGAAAAACTTTGCAGCAACAATAAACCTTTCCTTATCTTTCGGGCTTTTTAGCTTTTCACAATAGTCAAGGATCTCGTCGCCTTTTGAGGTGTAGTAGCTTGCTGACTCAAGCGGTACATCTTTTATAATCGAAACCTCAAGCGGAGGATGATAAAATTGCGAAGGGCGCTTGAATACAGGCTCTGATAAAGCCGGCAAAGCTGAGAGTATACATATTAAAATCAAAAGTTTTTTCATAATTAATTTCACTTAAAGTCATCTTAATAAATCACAACAAACAATATTATAACACCTGTGAAATATGATATAAATATATGAGATAGAGTAGTTTTATAGTTAAGTTGAAGCTCAGCAGCAAAGCTTATGCGATTCCTGCTTTCGCAGGAATGACAGCGGTAGGTTGGGTGAAACCCAACAACAAAAGACAGGATGGAACATTGATTACGGAACCCATATATTTCTATATTTTAGCAGTATTGCTGATATTCAGTGCTTCTGCGGTGATTTTTGCACCGAGGATGTTTTTGGCAATAATCGGGCTGTTCCTTTCTTTTCTTTTCACGGGATTAATATGCGCAAGTCTGAATGCTATATTTGTAGCAATGTTTCAGTTTATATTGTGCGGCTTGATATTGTGTCCGGTAATATTTCTTTCTACAAGAAAAATTTCACTGTGGGACTTCCCTTTAAGGCTGGTCAAAATTCCTAAAATAGTTATCAGCTCCATAATAGTAGTTTTGTTTTGTGCGGTAATTTGCCTTTACGTCAGAGAAGAGTTTTCAAGCGCACTGCTGAATATATTCAGCTATGTGAATGAAAAATCAGCAGATTTATTTAATTTCTCAGAATATCTGTTCCCGATGCATATAGTGATAATCCTGACAGTCGTAGCCTTTGTGGTAATTATGTCAATAATAAGACCGACTGAAGAAACAGCAGCCGAGAGTGGGGATGCAGAAAATGATTGATATATTTTTTAATATCGGACTCTTGCACTACCTTATACTCGCCATGCTGATGTTTTTACTTGGCATAGTCGGTATAATTATTTCAAGGAATTTATTGAGGATTATTATGTCGATGCTATTGGTTACAATATCAATAATCTTACACTTTATCGCATTCGGTTCTTTCTGTGATGATTCTCTTATGAATGCAAATCTTGTGAGCGTTTTTGTCATACTGATTTCCTGCATTCAAGCTTCAATCGCACTGGCTATTTTCTATAAAATTTATCAGAGCAATGAATATCTCGATGTTGAAAAAATCAAAGACAAGGAGAGTTAATGACATTTTGTATTGATAATATAAATTTGATACTATTTTTACCGATTTTGATTTGTTTTCTTGTTATAGCAAACGGACTCACAATAAACAGCCTGGACAGAAAACATATCTTTATCCTAAGCGGAGCATCTTCGTTTGTATGCTTGGTGTTTGCTTTGTGTGTTTTTATAGGCTCGATTTTCCATAATGTAAACGTAGAAACCAACTTCCTTTGGCTTTCAGGCGACAATGTGAACTTTTATCTGGGAACATTAGTCGATAAAATATCTGTTATATTCTTGCTATTATCAGCTATTGCGGTATTTATTGTCCAAATATACAGCTGGCTGAACTTAAAAGACGATATAAACTACGACAGGCTGGTTATTTATCTGAACTTATTCACCTTCGGACTATTTGGTGTGTTCCTTGCCTCTAACCTTCTTCAAGGCTATATGCTTTGTGAGATTGTGGGAATAAGCTCGTATCTATTGATAAACTTTGATTTTTCAAACAGGGAAGAATCCCGAGCTGCTATAAAATCATATATCTTTAACAGAATAGGCGATTTGACACTTCTGTTCTCAGTAATAACAGTATTATACTTTGCAGTAACGTATAATCAGCTTCTGGACAGCTCCAGCCTTGCATTCTCTAATATGAATATTGTTGCAGAAAGCATAAACTCACTCATGCCTGCACCTTTATTCACGGCATTTTGTTCCGTTTTGATATTCGTAATCCTTATGAAATTTATGCAGGCATTCATATATTTAACCTTTGAATCAAAACACAAAAGCGCCCTGTCAAACATAATCTTGTTTCAAAACAGCCTTATAGTTCTGATTGGTGTTTATTTCTTCTTGAGAATGAATGTATTTTTCGTAAATCTTGAAGAGCACTGGTATTGGGCTGCATTCATAGTTGTATTCTTGTTCGTATTGATAGGATTTTTCAACAAGTTATTCATGCCGCTGTGCAAAGCCGCAGGATGGATTGAAAAATATATAGTAGAAGGTGTTTCGAATGTTATAGAGCTTGTTATTAGAGCAGCATCTTATCTGTGTTGTAAATTTCAAGCAGGCAATATGCAGACATACTTAATCTACTCTTTCACTGGATTAATAATGATTTTGGCATTCGTTTTAATATTCTACT
Source organism: Candidatus Gastranaerophilaceae bacterium (assembly GCA_031547505.1). Classification (GTDB taxonomy): domain Bacteria; phylum Cyanobacteriota; class Vampirovibrionia; order Gastranaerophilales; family Gastranaerophilaceae; genus JAVBRY01. The sequence goes on from JAVBRY010000133.1 coordinate 5,278, forward strand.
TAATACTCATCAAGATTTAAATTTCTAGGAGATATAATGACATTTTTATCATTAATAGCTTTAATAATTGCACCGATAGTCGCGGCAGGGATAATTTTATTCCCTAAATTCCCCAACCATCAGGTTAAGGTAAGAAGATTCGCAAAACTTTTTGCGAGCGCACATTTTATCTATTCCATATTCTTCTTGTTATTCTTTGACTCGAGCTTGTACGGTATGTCCTATGAGAAAGAACTCACTTTCTTCAATATGACTTGGCTAAAGAGCCTTGGCATAAGTATAAAATTCGGCATAGACGGTGTTGCACTGTTAATGGTAATTTTAACAACCTTCATAGTCCTCATCACACTGGTAATCAGTAAAATCCATATACGCCAAAAACACAAACTCTATTATTCAATGGTATTCTTGCTGGAATCTGCTATCTTGGGCATATTCTGTGCAAAAGACATGTTCTTGTTCTTTGTATTTTGGGAACTGTCACTCATCCCGTTGTATTTCTTAATTTCACAGTGGGGCGAGAGCGACGCCCGCCGATATGCAATGAAATTCACTCTTGCATCATTTGTAGCAAATATGTTCTTGTTCTTTGGAATGCTGCTGCTGTATTACTACAACTTCGCCATAAGCAATGTAATGACAGCCAACATCGAATCGTTGAGCATGGATGAAAAAGTGTTCCCTCTATGGTTTCAGATTGTAGTCTTTGTAAATTTCCTTATCGGATTTATCTTGAGAGTTCCGTTTGCGTTTTTCCACAAATGGTATCCGGACATACAAAGCAAAGCAAGTGCCCCCGTAAATATACTGATATCGGGAATAATATTGAGCACCGGAGCTTATGGGTTAATAAGATTTAACATGCTGGTCTTTCCTGCAATATTTAAACTGTTTGCTCCTATACTGATGTGCTGGGGCATAGTGAATATCTTATATGCAGGAGCACAAGCAATCATTCAAGACGATATTAAAAAAACCATCGCCTACGCCAATATCTCAACAATAGGGTTCGTTATGGTAGGGCTCGGAGCGCTGAACCAGATAGGATTCAATGGCGCTGTATTTATGTCTATAGCAGCAGCGATAGTCTTCTCATCGTTGTATGTGATAATTTCTTCTATTCAATTCAGAACAAAAACAACCCACCTTACAGCTCTTGGCGGGCTGGGAAGCGTTATGCCGAAGTGCATGTACTTTGCGTTGATAATTTGTTTTGCGGCTATCGGAATTCCGTTTTTGATGATGTTCACGCCCAAGTTGATGATTCTCACAGGAGCCATGATCTCAAGCCTCGATACACAGCTTTTGGTTAAGCTTATCGCTCTGACGGGACTACTGGCTATAGTGGTTTCAGCAGGATACATTATGTACTTTTTCTACAAGGTATTTTGCTCGGTGTTGCTGGACCAGTGGAAAAAGGTAAAGGACTTGAGCCCGCAGGAGATTAGTGTTTTGACATCACTCACTATGGTTCTCATATATTTTGGGGTTTACCCGATGAGTGTTGTGCAAATTTATCAATCTGTTTCGACGATAATTCTGGATATATTACAGGTATAGGCAGCCAAAGAAAGATATGAGCAATTAATTAAACTTATGGAAGTACTAAAAGATATTACAACAGCATATTTGCCCGAATTTATAATCATATTATTCATATTGATTAATATGCTGGCATCGGCATTCTGCCATAAAAACCTGTACAAATGGTCAAAAGGCATAACACTCGGCGGCATCGCCCTTTCATTGTGTTCGACCTTCTATCTTGAGATTTCACCTGATATAGTTGTATTCAACAGCGAGTTCTTGTTGAATATCTATACACTGTTTTTCAAAATACTCATACTCATAAGCGCATTCTTCCTGACACTACTTTCTAGAAATATGATACGAAAGAAACGGGATAAGGCTTTTGAGTACTTTACGGTGTTTTTATCGGGTGTTCTATTTGCAATGTGCACAGTCAGCGTTACTGACTTCGTAAGCTTGTTCGTATGTTTAGGCTCATTAGGCTTGAGCTGTTATTTACTTTTGTCTTATACAAAAAGCCCTGACGCAAAACAGTTAAGCTTTGGCTATCTGGTCATAGGATCTGTTGTCCTATCCTTGTTTTTGTTGGGACTTGCCCACTTATACGGACTCTGCGGCGAATTTGGATTCTGGCAGATAAATGAGTATTTTTCTCAATTCCCTGCACAAATCCTTTTAACTCTTTCTTTCATTTTAATAACCTGCACAATTTTGTTCAAACTAGGGATAGTACCCTTCTCAAGCTGGCTGCCTGACACCTTCAAAGGTGCGGGATTATCCGTTGCGGCTTATATCTCAATAATTCCGCCGCTAGCCTGCTTTGGCATATTATCAAGACTTCTTATGATAATGATGCCATTCACTTATGTATTGAGAATAACCTTTGCAATCCTTGCCGTTTTGACAATCGTATGCGGCTCTTTATGTGCAATCAGACAAGATAACATAAAACGCCTAATGGCATACAGCATGAGTGTTCAATCTGGCATAATGCTTTTAGGACTCTGTGTATTTTCGGTCTATAGCCTTTCGAGCGTACTGTTTTATCTGTTCTGTTATGTCTTTGCAAATATAGGCGCATGGGCAGCAATCATCGTATTCTACAGCTCATACAAGCTCGAAAATATCTCGGATTTTAAAGGGTTGATTTACCATAGACCATACTACGTACTGGCGTTCACGCTGATATTAATTTCTCTTGCCGGTATTGCACCCACATGCGGATTCGTGGCAAAACTCTATATCTTTTCTGCCGTGGCTCGTTCCGGGTTTATGTTTTTGCCTTATTTGATAATAGCAATGCTTGCGTCTGTCATTATGATTTTTGCATATTGGAAAATCATACGTCAAATGTTTAAACGAACGGAAGCTTCTCCTGAACTAGATAAAAATATAGTTTCTTCAAAATTCATCTTATATGCCTGTGCCTTTGCAACAGTGTTGTGCTGTATCTTTGCGGACAAATTGATTCAACTCTGTCAGTTGGCGGCGTATTATATGTAAGCTTAATAGAACCTTGTCGCCCCGGGCATTCAATAATGGATTATGTTTAGAGAAAACTTTTACGGGGTCTCATAAAATATTTGTCATTGCGCTTGCTCGCGAAAGCGCCGACCAACGAGAGTGTGGCAATCCAGACAAATCTTTCCATCTCTTACTGTCATCCCGCAGCTCGTAGGGTGGGGTCCCTACCCCACCACAACAAAGACCAAAAAGGAAGGGTGCATCCTTGCCAAGTTGTCATTCCTGCGAAGGCAGGAATCGCACAATTTAATGGTAATTCATTTTCACCCCAATAACAAAAAAGGAAGGGTGCATCTCTGCACCCCTAGTAGAAACCTACCTACCTATGAAATCGAGGAAACCGTATAGTTCATTACTTACCGTTTTTATTACTATTACTTCTGCTTATTGTTTATCTTTGGGTTGGGCACACTTGCCCAACATTATTATTTGTTTTCAGTTACCGGTGTTACAGGTGCATCTGTTGCAGTCGGTGTTGCCGGTGCTGGATCTGCCGCAGGAGTCGTTGTAGCTGCCGCAGCCGCTGCGAGAGTTGCAGTCAACTTTGCTCGAGAATCTGTCAGAGCTTTTTCCAGTCTTGAGATTTCTGTATTAAGAGCATTTGCTTTAACAGTGTTCTTCTCTGCAGTTGCATCGATTAAATCTTCGCGAAGTTTTCTTATTTTTGCTTCAATTTTGTCTTCTGCCTTTTTATATTCTGCTTCAGTTTTTGCACGGTCAGCTGCTTTAATAAGATCATCATGGTTGAGCTTCATAAACTCTATGCTTTTGCGTAGTTGTTCTTTTTCATATTTTTCTTCTTCAGCTTTTGTTTTCTTGTCAGCGGCATCATTAGCCTTTTTAGTTTCAGCTTCTATTTTTGGAGCAAATTCTTTTTCATTAGCCTCAAGTTCTTTTTTCAATTCTTCTTTATACTTTGCAATCATTGTTTCCTGAATTTCAGGATCTTCAGCTTTTTCTATTTTTGCCAGAAGTCCATTAATTGCATCATTTAGTCCATTTTTATCATGTTGTATACCAGGGAACCGATGAAGCGCACTTGTTATATCTGTCTCAAATTTAGTTATATCAGCTTCAGTTATCGGTGAGTTTGGGTTATCTTTAATTACGTGAGTATTTGCACGTTCTTTAAGTACATCAGCAATTCTATTGATGAATTTTTCTGACGTCACTAACGTTGTTCCTGTTGATTTAAACCACTCTGTTCCTGGATTATAATCATCAATTATATCTGTAATTAAAGAATTATGATCTACATTTTTTGTTGTTTCAAGATATTCATTCAATACTTCTACAATATTGTCCTTATTAATTTTTCTTTCAAGCTGAAGTTTCAATTTCGGCTCATTAGTACCTGGACCCCAAAGTGACTCTGCTAATTTAGCTGCAATGTCTTTATTTTTCCCTTCAATAACAGCATCATGTTCCTTTTTGGCTGCAACTGCTACCTCAGGATATTTTGCCCTGATTGCATTTTCAGCTGTAGTTCTTTCTTCGATGAGTTTGTTAACAACAGTCATGTCAGCCACAACATCATTAACATAGCCCGACGATCTATATTTAGAAGAATAGCCGTCATCGCCGTCATCAACATTATCAGTTGTATTTGCAGGAGTTTTGCCAGCCTGCCAGTAATTACTGTAATCAAAGTAATTCCCCGGATTCCACATATTGGAATTCATCATAGGACCCCATTGCGGCATCAAAGCTGAGAGCATAGATGAACCCCACTGGCTTACGCCATTCATGAGTCCGGACAACCAACCCGGCATATTATTTACTCCGTTAAGAAAATTCATCACGTCAAAGTCATTAGCAGGTCCTAATGGAGAAGTACCTATCGCGTTCCCCAATGAGAATTGCCAAAGGTCCATATTTCCAACCCAAGAATTATTTGTATAGGCAGGTGCCATTATTGAACCGCTCATCTGAGATGATGTTTTTGTTTCAGTTGAATCAGTTTTAGCTGAATCATTTTTATTTTTGATTGCATCATCAGGTACTATTACTGACGTCTTGACGGCAGTCACTTTTTCGTCACTCATTTTTA
>JAVBRY010000055.1:0-4961 GCA_031547505.1 Candidatus Gastranaerophilaceae bacterium
GCAAGCCAATCAATATAAATAAAATAAAATTGAACCGGTATTGCCGCATAAGCCCACAATAAAACCCTTCTGTCCGCACGCCTTGTAGAGATGAGCGAAAGATATTCTTTCAAAGCTAAATAACTTATGAACATTAAAAATAAAAACGCAACGATTTTGTTTACCGTAAAAGCAAGCGTGAAAAGGATTATAATAAGCCAGAATGATTTTATCCTCTGTTTGAAATTAACAAGATTCTCTCCGCTTTTAAAAAATCCTGCAACATATACCCCAAACGTCACTATAAACATTACTGCATAAATTAAAATCGCACATATTTTGACATGAGAGGTTATTACCAACTGTTCCATTATCGCTTCCCCTATGTGATTCCACTAGAATCAGTATATATTATAAGTGCTGCGTGTTGTAGATTGTAAACAATTTATTCATCCAGCATTTTATTAATGCAGCCTACAAACTCTCTCATGCAGCAAATTGCAAGACTATAGTAAACATTTAAGCCATCTTTTCTGTCTTTAATAAGACCTGCGGATCTTAGTTTTCCAAGGCTTTTGGATATATGAGGCTGTTCACATTTTAGTTTTTCGGCGATTTCGCATACACATTTTTCACCGTCAATCAATAGGTCAACAATCTGCAATCGCACAGGGTTTGCAAGTGCTTTAAATATCTCTGTTTTCTTCTCGTAAAATTTATTATCCATGTTGCCCCTTGACAATATTCCAAAAGGGGAATATTCTGAAATTAATTTATATTCCAACTATGGCATATAATAATCATTCAGTCAATAAATCGGAGGTCTATCTTGGATTTTAATATTAAAGAAGAAGTACAAAACTTTTATGGCGATATCGCAAAGAAAAAAACTGGCTGCTCTTGCCAGGAAATAAGCAGAGCAGAAAGAAATTATGATGGTGATTATTTAGACGACATTCCTGAAGATGCAGTTAAAGCTTCTTTGGGTTGTGCTAATCCACTTGTTTTCGCTGAGCTTAAAGAAGGCGAAACGGTGCTTGACTTAGGTTCAGGCGGAGGGATAGATGTTCTTATGTCTTCAAAGTTCGTAGGTAAGTCAGGTAAAATCTACGGTCTTGATATGACTGATGAAATGCTGGCTCTTGCCAATAGAAACAAAGAAAAAATGGGCGTTGAGAATGTTGAGTTTATAAAAGGAGTCATTGAGGATATTCCACTCGAAGATGAAACGGTTGACGCTATTATTTCAAACTGCGTCATAAATCTTACGGAAGATAAAACAAAGGCACTTTCGGAAGCATATAGAGTGTTAAAACAGGGCGGTCGTTTAGCGATTGCCGATGTTGTTTCACTGAGACCTGTTTCACCTGAAATTAAAAAACAAGCCCAGCTTTGGGCAGGTTGTATTTCAGGTGCAATGCCTATTGAAGAATATAAAAAAATTCTTGAAAACATTGGATTTAAAAATATTTCAATTGAGCCTGTTCATGTTTATACAAAGGCAATTATTGATGGGTTAGATTTTGACAAGTCATTAATTTCTGCAGAAAATCTTGAAGAAATGAACGGGGCTTTTGCGGGAGCGCATATTAAGGCATCTGGAAAATAAACCTATACCGTAATTAACAATAATAATTTCATGCTATAATTTCCACATGAACTGGAGATGTGTATGGTTGCAAATACAAATTATGCGATAGGGATAGACTTGGGCGGAACGAAAATTCTGACCGGTCTTGTAGATAAAAAAACCGGCAAGGTTTTGAGCTCAAAAAAATACAAAACCAATAAAGAAAAAGGCGCTGACCATGTTGTTGCGAAGATTATTCAGTCAGTGAAAGAACTTTTGGATGAATCAAAACTGGATATCTCGCAGATTGATTCCATTGGCATCGGCGCTCCGGGCCAGGTCGACAGAGAAAAAGGCATCCTTATATATGCTCCCAATCTGAATTGCTCCAATTTGAACTTAAAGGAGATTCTTGAAAAGGAGTTTTCTGTACCTGTGTTTTTGGGTAACGATGTAGAGATTGCAACTGTGGGCGAGATGAAATTCGGCTCAGGTGTCGGGTTTAATAACTTTGTCTGTATCTTTGTCGGTACCGGGATAGGCTCGGGCATTGCTAAAGACGGAAAAATATACTACGGTGCATCGGGCACGGCAGGTGAAATCGGACATATCGTTGTGGATTCAGCTGGCCGTCCTTGCGGATGCGGAGGGAACGGATGTCTAGAGGCTTATGCTTCAAGAACAGCTATTGAACAAAGAATTATCGGCGGCTTGAAAAAAGGCAGAGAGTCTGTAATTACAGAATATATGGATGACAATGGACAAATTAGCTCCAAAATGATTAAAAAAGCACTGGAAGCTAACGATGAACTGGTCACCAGATCATTGTTTGAGGCTTCTGATTATTTGTCTGACGGGTTGGCGACTGTGATAAATTTTTATAACCCTGAACTGATTATCTTGGGCGGCGGGTTGATAGATGCGATAGATGTTTTTTATGAGCGCACAATCAAAAAAGCCAAAGCCAAGGCTCTTCCTATTCCTGCAAAATCTATCAAATTCAAGAAAGCAAAACTGGGCGACTTTTCAGGCGTCATCGGAGCAAGCTTCTTGTCTGATTTGTATAAATAGTCTATGTCACCCCGCTGCGCAATTATTTAGCTATATCAACAATTTATTCTGAGCGGGGTCTAATGATATCTTAGTTTTTCAGATACCGCTCAGACGCATACTAAAGCTACAAACAAAAATCAAACAGCGGTATGACAGCTTATTACTTCAGCGGCATATCTCGACAGATTATAATCTTTGAGTCTAGCGGGAAGAACTCTGTTTAAAATGATTAAATATCATTTTAAATAGAGGTAAGCTAAGTCAGAAACGAAGTTTCTGTGTGCTGTATAACATTTCTTCAAGCAACCCAATACACATAGCCCAAACAAATCCAAACACACCAATCTCTCACCCGAAGGCAACAGGCTCACCCAAAAACAAACACAATAATCTATGCATCAACAGCAACACTAAAATAACTATATGTTATTGGGTTGCCTGAAGAGAGCCTAGGAGGAGCGGTCTTTTAAATTATCTTTGTTGTCGAGATGCCTGCATGTGCAATTACTTCAGCGGCACATCTTTATACTTCATCGTACCAATCTTGAACGTATCGCTCGTGGTTGAGTTTCTGGTACAGCTGCTTGCCATATTAGACTTTAAGTCGAAGGAACTTGCTTTACCTTTATCAGTTATCTTAAAAATCTGAGAATCTTTGTTATAGTCAGCTTGAAGCTGTGCTTTCAATGGCAAAGTTGTTTGGAAAAAACATGACTGATACTTTATGCTTGTGTCATCGAGCGCTTTGTATAAATACACTTTGTAAGCACCCGACATAGTCGCCATATTTTCAACATAGTCCATAATAACTACGTATCTATTTTGTTTACGAGCATCAAGCCACACCTGCAAAGAACTGGAAAGGTTTTTTGTATTGAATATTATCTCAGGCAATGTCAGAGGGTTAAGGCTCGGATCTAGTGTCAAAGTGTCGTTCATGAAGATTACCGCATCATAATTTTTTATCATCCTTACAACAATTTTGTTACCGAATATTGTTCCGCCTTCAATTTTGTAGAAAGCCGCTTTATTTTTAGGTCCCGGCAGTGTGAAACTTTTCATAATCACTATCGCATTATCTGTTTTTCTTTGTTTCACTATGGCGAACTCATTCTTCCTGTTGTAGCAGGCAATATAGTTGAACGAGGTGGACACTTCACTCTTTGGAACAAAGCTGCAGTCAGTATGAGTATAGCCGTTTTTTTGAAGCAGAATCTTGTCTTTTTCCGTGAAAGAAGCAGGTTGGGCTGCAAATGCAGCTTGTGTACATGTAAATAATAAAACACTAACTATTAATAATTTTTTAAACATAATATTTCTCCAAATAGGACTATCCTATATCAAGAAATAACATGTTTTTATAAATTGAGCAATCCTGTTTATTTAAAATTTTGAACATTCCTTTAATAATTTCGTTAATATTATCGGAAGGTTAAATTTGCTTTAAAATTCTGACCGGCATTGCCGGAGACCCCGGGTCTAGCCCGGGGCGACAAAAATCAGGCTTTGCTATAGCTCAGCCGATTTTTAGTCGGTTATAGCGCAGGATTTGATTTTATGTTAATAAATAAACAGACAAACAGGCATGGAAAAATTAGAGGAGCATTATATGAGAAAACTTAAGATTGCGTTGGTTTCAATAGCATCAATTTTTGCCGTTTTATATCTGGCGTTTTTGTTCGTTGTACCGAATGTTTTGAACCTCAATAATTATAAAAAAGATATCCAAAAACTCGTCGAAGACAATGTAAAACTAAAAATCGATGCTTCGAATATAAAACTTGTCACTACCCCGAAACTCGGCGCAGGTGTAAAAATAGATGGACTGAAACTTGCATATCCTGATGATACGGAATTTTTGTATGTGGACAGCGCGAGCGTGAAGATTAAGCTCGTTCCGTTCCTGTGGAAGACACTCCAATTAGACAGCATAAATGTTGATGCTCCTAAATATACCCTGACTGTGCTTGAGAACGGTGATATGGATATTCTCGATTTCATAAACAAGAATATGCCAGCACAAGAAGCTTCAACAGCTGAAGCCGCGGTTGAACTTCCTGTGAATATCTCAGCCAAAATGCCTAAGGTCACGGTCAAGAACTATGAATTCGTCGCGAAAGACCAAAAAACAGGCAATACCGTAAAAATCAAAGGCGACTCATTCGTGTTCGACAAGGCTGTTATGAATAAACACTTTAGAGTTGCTTCCAACGGTAAAATCTTGTTGAACGATAAAGAAAACGTAAACTATACAGCGAAAATAGACAGCTACTGGCCTGTTATTGCAGCCGGGCAGCCGGCAGAAACCGAAGAGTTTCCGATGGATATAAATTTCATAAATGAAATTATTAAATTCGAC
>JAVBRY010000021.1:0-15245 GCA_031547505.1 Candidatus Gastranaerophilaceae bacterium
AATATACCACAAGCTTCCTTGCAAATACAGCTTAATCGTTTCTTCGATTCTTCAAGCCCATAGTGGCTTACGTAGGTAACTTTGCCTGCTTCTTTATCTTTGCCCGGAGTCTTACCTAAGTTTTCCAAAGTCGAAGTTTCATCCAAAATATCATCTGAAATCTGAAAAGCCAAACCGATTCTCTCAGCATAATCAGTCAGAACATCAATAATTTTTTCATCTGCATTTGCGAGTATCGCCCCTGTTCTCAATGAAAGCTTGAAAAGTGCACCTGTCTTGTTCTGGTGAATGTAATCCAGCGTCTTTTTAGAAATCTCCTGTCCTTCAGAACCTATATCTACAACCTGTCCGCCGATTAATTTCAAAGCACCTGCACTTATTAAAAATTCTTCAAGAACTCTGAGTATGGTTCCTTTAGAAACAGTCTTCGGTGTTTTTTGCAGAATAATTTGAGGAGCAAACGAAAGCAAAGCATCACCCGCAAGCACAGCTATAGCTTCACCGTAAACCTTATGATTTGTGGGCTTCCCTCTTCTATAATCATCATCATCCATACAAGGCAAATCGTCATGAATAAGACTCTGCGCATGGAGCATCTCTATTGCACTGGCGGTAGGAATTGCCGCCGTATAATCTTCAGACAGCGCACGGCAGGTTTCTAAAGCCAATACAGGTCGTATTCTCTTCCCCGGAGAAAGTACGGAATATCTCATCGATTCCCATATTACTTCCGGATATTGTATTTTCAGATACCTGTCTAAATGTTCGTTAATTACCTTAATGTATTCTTCTACCTGTAGCTCATCTTTTCTATTCATCAAAATGTTTCCTGTTGTTCCCCTACTATTAATATACAATAAAAACGTCTGGAAGCTACTACTCCAGCCACTTGGAAAGAGAGCAGTATGCAAATAGGGCAATAAATATTCATAGGTGAATCAAAGGCATTTTGCTGTTAATTAAATAATGCTTGAAAATTAATACATGTGGCTCATGGATTTATCTCCGAAAGCAGCGCCCAAGAATGTTAATCCTGCTAACAACATCCCTGGACCGACAAAAGCCGTCAGAAACATTATCCCAAGTATGTCCTTGCCTGATAACCCACCGAATTCATCATATTCTAGTTTCTGGTTTTTTATTGATATTCTATCGTCATTTTTATACAACTCTATTTTATTGTCCATTTGTCTAAGTGTTATGACAGTTGGTTCTGAAATACCGGAATTGCGTGTATTGTGGTTTTGCAGTGTTAAAATAACCTTCTTATCATTTTTTGTGTATTTTTGAACCTCCAATGAAAAATCGACTTCTTCACTTCCTTTTTTGGGGTTACCTGAATATGTCATACGACCTTGTAATATATTTTTTTTATCCGATTTTTCAATATATCCGCTTATGTTGTTAATGCAGTGTTTAGCGTCTTTAATCACTTCAGCATTATCATAAATCATACTAAATTCAATTTTGTCATCAGATATTTTATTATATTTGATATCAAAAGATTCTCCTAAAAATTCAGCTATACCGTCGTCTAATTTAGGCTGAAACATAATAACCGGTGTGATAGATTCAATACTTTTTAAAAATCCATCAACTCTGGGGTAATTTACTTGGGAGTCGCAGCTCGATAACACCGCAGCAGCAGAGATTAACAGAGGAGCGGCTAATCCCATATGCCTGGGTGATGGGCTGTTCGTTTCTGCCTCTTTCTGTTGTTTACCTTTAAAGCTCTGATTTTGAATCTTATTATTAATCGGTAATGCAGTTACTCTCATACTTTCCTCGCTATACTTATAAATATGTTTATAAAAGTATTAAAAAGCAAACAAAATATTTTTTGTTACCCAAAACGTAATGTTTACATATCTTTAGACTTTAAAAATCTTCTCTGCCTGTATTCTGGTTTTCTTTTTTTCTCGAAGTCTGGCGCTTCTTACTGCTTATTTTTGTCACAGTTCTATTGTGAACAGTTTTTGACTTTGATTCGGTCTTTGTACCGCCGTAGGTGACTTTAGTCTTATATTCTTTTGCCTCTTTCAAGAACTGTAAATAACTCTTGTATCTTGTTTCATCTATTTTATCAAGGTTTTCTAAAACATTACATCCCACTTCACTCTCGTGAAGGCAGTCTTTAAATTTACATCCGGATTTGAAATTTGATATCTCTGAAAACAAGTCTGAAATCTCGGCAGGCATTAGAAAATCAAACCGCAAATGACTGAATCCCGGTGTGTCTACGAGTTTTGCCATGTCATTTGATGTACCATTAGAGGTATTTAATTCTAATTCCACAATCTCGCAATGGCGGGTTGTGTGGGTACCCCTGTCAGTTTTTGAACTTACTTCTTTTGTTCTTAGATTCAACTGAGGGTTGATAGCGTTCGCTAATGACGACTTTCCGACACCTGAGAGTCCGCAGAGCACCGTCACTTTATCTTTTAAAATCTCTTCAAGATGGTCTATGCCGGACTTTTCCAGAGCGGATGTAAAAATCGTTTCATAACCCAATAAGCCCCCGAAAGCTCCATATATAGAGTTTATTTTCTCAATAACTTCATCACTATCCTTCAAATCCTCTTTGTTGAAACATAAGACAGGTTTGATTTTGTAGTATTCACAAAAACAAAGATAACGATTCAATTGCTCAAAATCCAACGCAGGTTCTTTTATCGCAGAAACAATAATAACCTGATCGATATTGGCTACTTTGGGCTTAGGGATATAATTAGTGCGGGGAAGAACCTTTGAAATAAAAGCCTGCTTCGAATCGAAATTCTCACCCTCAAGCTCTACCCAATCCCCGACATAAATTTCTTCTTTTTGCTTCTTCAGGATTTCTCTTATTTTACACTCGAACACGCCATCTGTCGTGTTTGCATAATAAAAATCCGAGTGTATTTTAAAAATCTGTCCCTTCATATTGTCAATAATAACATATCCTTAGTCCATTGGACAGATAAACCTTGACCAGCTTCGCTGGAGACCCTGAAACAAGTTCAGGGCGACAAAAATCTATTTTCGACTTTGTCTCAAATGATTTTTAGTCGATCTAAACCCTGCCGTAAATATCACGCAGTCTTATAATATCATTTTCGTCCAGAATAGCGCCTCTTTGCACCTCAAGTATCTTTATAGGTTTATCATGAGGATTTTGAAGCGAGTGCTGCTCTTCAACAGGAATATCTATACTGTCACCTGGTTGAAGGTGGTGTTCTTCCTGCCCTTTTATTACGACTGCATTGCCTTCAAGCACAACCCAGTGTTCGCTTCTGTGTTTGTGAAGCTGCAAGCTCAACTTACCGCCCGGATTAACCTGAATACATTTTGTTAAGAATCCGTCACCCTCATTGAGCACTGTGTATTGTCCCCAAGGGCGTTGAACCGTCTTGTGAACTTTATGCGTTTCATCATTCTTTTCTTTTAACAGCTTAACAATCTTTTTAACATCCTGTGACTTGGACTTTTCACAAACCAAAAATGCATCTTCAGTCTCAACAACAACCATGTCTTCTAAACCAATAGTTGCAACAAGTTTCGACGTTGAATAAATCATGGAATTTTTACTGTCCACATCTACAACGTTGCCCTGTATGGAGTTTCCGTTCTTGTCTTTCTCTGCTATTTCGTAAATAGCTTCCCAAGAACCCAAATCATGCCACTCACAAACCAATGGCAGCATAACCAGCTTCTTCGAATATTCCATAACCGCATAATCCAAAGATATATCCGGCATTTCATCAAATTCTATGTATTTCATCGTCGGAGTCTGTGAGGAAACATCTGCTTTTTTAATTATGTTGTAGAGTTCACTCGCATGCTTTTTGTATTCTGCCATTATCACCGATGCTTTGAACACATATATACCGCTATTCCAGTAATATTTACCTGATTCAATAAACTTTTCCGCTTCTTCCGCGGAAGGTTTTTCTGTGAATGAATCAACCTTCAATGCTTTCTTAGATACTTCTTTCAGCTTTTTATTTGCTTTGGTTTTAATGTAACCGTAGCCGGTATCGACTTTATTCGGTACAACACCGAAAGACACAATATAATCTTCCTGCGCAAGTTTTATTGCTTCATTCAGTGTTTTAGAGAAACTCTTATTGTCAGTAACGAAATGGTCAGACGGAGTAACAACGATAATAGGGTCTTCACCTTTTTTAGCTAGCTGTTCGATATACTTCACACCCAGCGCCACCGCCGGAGCAGTATTTTTGACAACAGGCTCTGTGACAACACGGTAGCTTGAGTTTCTGTAGAACTTTGCCTGTAGAGCCTCAAGCTGAAATCTCACCTGAGATTCGTGCTTTACGTTTGTTGCCGTAATTATATTTTTGTCATCAACCGTATCAACAAGGCGTATAAAGGTCGACTGAAACAGAGTGTAGTCATCGCTGAACTGCATCAGTTGTTTTGGATGTAAATCTCTGCTTAAAGGCCAGAGTCTGCTTCCGCTTCCGCCTGCTAAAATAATTGCAAAAATATTATCTGACATAACTACTCCTCAACCGTCAATCTATCCTAATTACATTATATTAAAAAACACGGCCCTTGTCATCTTTGTTGTGATTGTATAATATCTTTTGTCATTGCGAGGCGAACTGGAGGTTCGACGTGACAATCCAGAAAATCACATTAATTAGAGTATGAAAACATAACCTACAGGCTAAAATCAAACAAATCTTTGATATCGATATTCAATGCCTTGGCAATATTTTCAAGCTTTTTGACAGTAATGTTTGCCTCGCCCCTTTCAACCATTCCAACAAAGTTTCTGTTTAAATTAGCCAGTTCTGCAAGTTTTTCTTGTGAAAGAGAGAGTTTTGAGCGTTCGTATCGTATTTTATGCCCGAGTTTGAATATTAAGCTATTATTTTTATCCATAAAACAATGTTATTGCATATTTCATTTGACATCTACCACATATAATGATTAAATGACTAATATATTAGTCATTTAATCATTCACAAAGGCAATATGCTCAATAAAGAAATAATGGAATTACTCAAACAAGATGCAAAAGATTTACAAAGCCTCATTACTCATGCAGAATACTTGTTTGCTAAAAATTTGCTAAAAAATCAGGCAATAGCTATTTATAAAAACATTAAAGAACACTTTACACTTTTGATTACTACAATAAAATAAGTTTAGTGCAACAAAAAGAGCCTCTGAATTTTCAAAGGCTCTTCTTTATTTAAAATATAAATTGTCATTCCTGCGAAGGCAGGAATCCCCGGCGCAAGCCGGTCAATATTCGATAGCTTATCTTTGGTTATCTGTCAAAACGAACAAGCTGATTAAATCATTTAAAGCAACAGCCTGTTTTTTGTAATCCTGAACTTGTTTTTCAAGTCCTTTAATATGATTTTTGTATTCCTGAATTGTAGACATACAGCCTCTTGCAGACTCGTTCAGGTTATCTTGAACCTGTTGTGCTTCTTTAAGAACGCTGTTCATAGAAATTCCAAGAGCTTCCATAGTCTGTCTGATGATTTGAGCGCCTGTTTGTTTTGAAACACCGCCCGGAAGCTGCGTAATCAATCTTCTCAATACCGCAACATTAGAAGGTATTGACGATTGGCCCATTTGAGGCTGTGGCTGCGGTTGTGGTTGAGGTATAGAATGATGAGCTGCAGGAATGCTTGAGTGGAAAGCACTTTCTTGATGTGGGAAAGCTATACTTTCAACCGGACCAAAATTATAGTCTTCTGCATTGAATGCATCATTATTAGAATCAGACATTGTGTCATAAGAATTCATGTTGAATGTTTCTTGTCCTGAGAAAAATGCTTCTGTGTCGGAAGAATCATCCATATTGTCATCTCCGCCCAAAGCGTTTGTTATAGTAGGCGCAAAATCTTCTTCAGGCAAATCACCTAGATTAGATTCCATATCTTCAGGTAATGCATTGATTTCAATTTCAGCCTGTTGTTTCAAAGCCTTAACGATTTTCTGTCCTACACCGCTTGGAAGTTTATTTTCTGCCATTTTTGTAACCTTTCATACTTTGGTTGTTGTGGCTGTATACCACTCCAAATAAAAACTATTTCCTGACTTCATTATCTTTTAGTATCTTTTAATTATATATAAAATATGAGTATTTTACAAAGATAATTAATAAATATTAAGGAAACCAGCTATGCCTAACAAAACGTAAACCTTGCTGTGGCAGGTGATAAAGTATCGAACAAACAACAGGCAAATACATGTCAACAACGGGCATAAAAAAACCGCCTCTTATATTATAAGAAGCGGTTTTTAAATCTATTAGCTAAACTTGACTATTTCAAGTATAAAAGCTGTGACAATGTAGCGTTGCCTGGCAATGCTTTTTGTGGATAAACAGCAATGTAGAATCTGTCATAAACTTGGTCTGTAGTTTCTGTAGTTTTGTTAGGACCTTTTGAACCGTTTACGTCAACCATGATAGCTGCGCAAGGAATAGTAGAGCTTGCACCTTCAGATCTGCAATCACCTATAGTTTGACCGCCCGGGATACTGGTTACAACTTCAAATTTCATACCGTCAGCAGTATAAATATAACCGCCTGCATTTCCGATAGCGTCAGAAGACATTACGTTCATTCTCTTTGTTAACAAGTGCATGAATGAATTTTCTTTAAATACTGTAGCATCTTCACCGTCTAAAGCGTAGTTAAGTGTAACTGCTTGGTTAACCATAGAAACAGCTTTTTTGTAAGCAGCTCTAAATTCTTGTTGTGCAGTATTTTGTAACAAAGATGGAATTGTCATCGCTGCGATAACACCGATAATCATCAATGTAATCAAAACTTCTGCTAAAGTAAAACCTGATTTTCTGTTCATTTGAACCTCTTTTCTAATATCCTTCACTTTAATACTGTAATTATTACTCAATTTACAATGACCATAATAAATCACAAGACGAAAAAATGCAAGCGTTATTTTTAGCCTTTTCGACTATTCATTCAAATATACTAGGTTCTGTAGAGATCTATACGCAAAAATCTTACGTCACCCTGAACTTGTTTCAGGGTCTGAACTTCTTGGCTTGTAAGATAACAATCTCAGACATTCAGATTCCGCAACCGGGTTGGCGCCGCAAACAAGTTCGGAATGACGCCTATTTGGATATTTAACACTGACAGAACCTAGACTTTTTTTGTTCTATAATTTAGATATGTTCAATTATGATTTGATAGTTGTTGGTGCAGGTCATGCCGGATGCGAAGCTGTACTCAGTGCAGCAAAACTGGGCTTAAAAACCCTGCTAATCACCCTCAATATAGACAATATTGCCCTGATGCCGTGCAATCCTGCAATCGGCGGGCCAGCTAAATCTTGTCTTGTGCGAGAAATTGACGCACTTGGCGGTGTGATGGGAATTGTTACAGACGCGACATATATCCAGATGAAAATGCTTAATTCTTCTCGCGGTCCTGCCGTTAGAGCGTTGAGAGCACAGTCCGACAAACGCGAATACATGCACTATATGCGCAATTTAATTGAATCTCAACCGAATATATATTTAAAACAAACCATGGCAGCTGAACTTATGGTTGAAGATGGTAAAGTGACGGGAATCATCGATGAATACGGGCTCATATACCATGCTCCGGCTGTGATTCTTACCACAGGAACATCACTTGACGGCAGGATTTTTATTGGGCTTCAGTCTACGCCTGCAGGCAGACTGGGCGAAAGAAGCGCAGTCGGGTTATCGGATTCCTTAAAAAAGCATGGCATTGAAATTAAAAAACTAAAAACAGGAACGCCAGCCAGAGTTGATTCTCGAACTATCGATTATTCAAAAATGATTATACAGCCGGGCGATGAGGAGTTGAATTTCTTCTCCTTTGAGCAAAATAGACCTATAAGACAACAGTATCCTTGCTATTTAACAAGAACAAACGAAAAAACCCATGCTATTATTAAAGCTAATTTGGATAAATCACCTATGTATTCAGGACTTATACATGGCGTAGGACCCAGATACTGCCCGTCTATCGAGGATAAGATTGTTCGTTTTTCGAACAACCCGTCCCACCATATATTTATAGAACCTGAAGGCAAAGACACCTATGAAGTTTATGTACAGGGCTTTTCAACGAGTCTGCCTGCAGATGTTCAGATTCAAATGCTGCAATCGCTTCCGGGGCTTGAGAATGTACATGTAATTAAACCCGCGTATGCTGTAGAATATGACTATGTGCCTGCGATACAGTTATCACACTCTTTGATGACACAACAAGTCAAAGGCTTGTTCTGTGCAGGACAAATTAACGGCACAAGCGGTTATGAAGAGGCTGCGGCTCAAGGGCTTGTTGCGGGTATAAATGCATTTAAATATCTAAATAATCAAGAACTTGCGACTTTTCCCAGAAGCAATTCATATATCGGAACGTTAATTGACGATTTGGTTACAAAAGACATAAACGAGCCATACCGCATGCTGACTTCCCGCTCTGAATACAGGCTTATACTGAGGCAGGACAATGCAGATGAGCGTCTGACTCCGTTGGGGCATGAGATAGTACTTATTTCAGATGAAAGATATAATAGATTTTTGGATAAGCAAAAGAACATTGATGCTGAAATAAAAAGACTTTCAAACGAAAAAGTTTCTCCGACTGCCGAAGTAAACGAAATTCTTGCCAAATATAACGAAAATATCGAAAGGGGCATGAAGCTTGCTGACTTATTAAAGCGCCCGTCTGTCACATATAATATATTAAAAGAGATACACGTTGGCACGGCGAATCTTGATATTACACGAGATATTTATGAAGAAGCCGAGATTAAGATTAAGTACGAAGGTTACATAAAGCGCCAAAACGAGCAGGTAGATATTTCAGATAAATTAGAAAAAATTAAAATCCCTGAAGATATGAACTATGATGAACTTCTGCATATATCAACCGAAACTCGCGAAAAACTGGCAAAAATTCGTCCTGCAACACTGGCTCAAGCATCAAGAATTGGCGGCGTAAAACCTGCGGATATTTCTGTTTTGATGGTTATTTTGAACAGATGATAATTTATTATGTAAGTTACGAAGCAAGTCAAATATTTATGTGTGTAATAACGTTCTCCCCGACCATATACGTAGCTTCATTTATTTTCTTGGCGAAACAACGATCACCTCGCACTGTCTGAGGCACTGTAAGAGCCGAGTTTGCGAGGTCTATGTTGAGCCTAGAAAATATTGAAGCGGAGTATCCGGTCGGAAGTTTTGCCTTCTTTTTCAGAAAACTTGTTTTCTTGAAAAATGGCCTCACGAAAACACTTCAAGCTACAAAGTAGGTTGGGTTTTCAACCCAACAGCGTGATTAATAAACAGTGAGTTGTGGGGCTTTTTGTTAAAAAGCCCCCCTGGACGGAGTCCCCGTCGGAGACAAAGGTAATAATTTAGGTTTGAAAGCTAAAAGCTTACGATTAAAGTTGGTCAGATCCCGCACAGCATTCAATTGTTATACCTGCAATGTATAGCGCTGCTGGATGACAGCATTGATATGGTTGTCTGGATTGCTTCGCATTCGCTCGCAATGACGATTAACTTAACTTACATAATAAATATTATTAATACTTTATTTCATTCATCTGACAAAACGCCTTGAATGCAGAGAGCTCTTTTTGAATCTCTGATTCGATTTGTGGCAGATTCATATTTTTGAGCATAGTCAGAGATTTTTTGTATGTGTTTATGGCGTTTTGAGCGTATATGTTTTTATTTTGCGGTTTTGAGCTGACCATTTCTTCTAGATATTTCGTGTATAGTTGGTACAGAAGCACTTTTTGAAGCTTGAGGTCATACGCCTTGACAATCATAAGCGCTTTTTCAATATACATCTTTGTAGCTTCCAAATCGCCTTTTATCATATATATTTCAGCAATAAGCTTTTTGTAGATAACCATAAAATAGTAGTTGTTGATTTTTGGATTCTTTGCTACTTCAAGTGCTTTTTGAGCTATTTCAAGAGCCTTGTCGCTTCCTTCGGTTACGAGGGTAATTCTGGCGATGTAGTACCAGCAAAGCAGCGCTCCGATTGCGATTTTCTCTTTCGCAAAGATTGTAACCTGCTCGTTATATATATCCATGGCTCTTTGCAGGTTGCCTTCTTCTTGAAGAATCTTGCCAAGGAATATTTTCAATATATTTTTAACGAGAACATCGTTGTAATTGTTGGCGAATGTGACAACAGAGTACATGTCCTCTTTGAGGTTTGACCATTCACGTTTGTAGATTTTGTTGAGAATATTAATAAAATTCCATTGGGAAATTATTTCAGGCTCAACAATATCCACGGCAGTTTTTTGGTTTACATCAATGAGGATATCTTCTGATTTTTTGATGTTGCCTTGGACTGAGTGTGCAAGTGCCTTTGCAAGAGAGACTCTGTTGAGATAGTTTTTGTTTTCAATATTATTTTTAACAATTATCTCGTCAATCAGGCTCAAGATATGGAAGCACTTGTTGTTGCCTTGGATACTCAGAGCATTTGCGACGATGAGATTCGTCTCAAGCCATGTTTCGTAAACAACCTCAAGCGGAGTGTTTTTCAGCGGAATAATGTTAGAAATTGCCTGCTCAATTATTGGTATGATTTCGTTGCTGGCAATGTTAAAGATTTCTTCGGAGTTGCCTATACTGAAGAGAGCTTTTAATTTCTTGTATTTCAAGAGTGCATTTTCGAGCCTGAATTCAGGTTTGTTCGTGAGTTTTAGTATAGTGTCAATTGCTTCAATAACGCCGTGGTAGTTGCCTGTTATTGAGCAGCTTTTTGATAAATACCCTGAAAGTTCAATGACTTTAGGAATATTAGATATTTTCATTGCCTGAGAAATAGCGTAGGAAAGATATTCGACCGCTTCAACAGGCTTTGATGTATACATTAATTTGCCCATCCGCTCGTATATGTTGTTGATAGTTATCTTGTTGCCTTCGGGGTTTAGGTCTTGAGCTATTCTAAGGGATTGTTTCTGTGACAGTGTCCATAGATGTTCATCGCCAAGATATGCACATAGCTTGGTATTTTCAGTCCAGGCAGTCAGTGCAAGAAGTTTTTGATTAAGGTTTTGTGCAACAAGAGCTCTGACAGAGTTGTTAGAGAGCACTTTTCCGCTTATTACATCAAAAATCTTTTCATTAAGAATCTCAAATGCCTCACTTTGTTTGGCTTTTTCGTATACCATCTTCCAAAGAAGCGTGTTTTTAAAGACATATTGAGAATTGTTGAATTTAGAAATATAAGATGAAGTCGCCAATAGCTTGATAATATTTTGGAAGTCGTCAGTGCTGACTTTCATAACATTTTCAAGCATATTTATATTGAATTTGTTTCCGAGTATCGAAGCTGCATATAGTGTTCTTAAAACAACCGGGAATTTCTTTTGCAGGATTTCGATTCGCTTGTTCACAACATCGTGTATATTTGTAGGTATCTTGAGTTCAACAGAATTTCGCTTGTATTTAACTGTAGCAGACTCTTCTACAAACGCCTCATGCTCGTTCATAAGAACAAGAACCTGCTCGATATAGGCACTGTTTCCTTTTGAGTAGTCATAAATCTGCTCGAATACTTCGTCAGGCAGCGGATTTACACCGTTTATAAAGAGCTTAACGAGCTTGTCTGCATTGACTCTGTCGAGCTGCCCCAAATATACGTCTTGGTATTGGTTTTCGGCAACTTTGTCAGTTAAGAAATAGCCCTGAGCAATTCGCTTGTCTTTGTATGCAATGACAAGCTTTATGTTGGAAGACAGATTGCCTTTATCGATGAAGTTAACAAGGAACTCGTACGACGCACCGTCAATCATATCAAAATCGTCGATTGTAATAACGAGCCTGCCCTTTTTGGCGATTTCAAGAAGAAGCTTTTCTAAAAGTGCAAAAGTAACGTTCTTGTTAATAAGAATCTTCTCAAAATTAGCACTCACAGTAGGATACAGGAAGTTGAAAAGGTCACATATCTCAGGCTGTGTGAAACCGGGGAAAAAATTCTTGAAACCTGCTTGAATGTTGTTTTTAAACTCGTTTGACATGTTTGTATAATTCGGACAATTAAAGAATGTCAGAAGCATTTCCTGAAAAACGCCAAACGGACTGATTTGTGTGTTAGCGCTGCATTCACCCCATAGCCAGTTGTAGTTAAGATGCATAAGATCGCTGAAAAGGTATTTTAAAACCGTAGATTTCCCGAACCCTTCCTCGCCGCTCAGGCCGATAACAAGCTTGTCTGTGCTTCTTACTGCCGAAGCTATCGTATTTTTGCATAGTGTCTGATTTGTTTCGTTTATATCTTCTTTTGAGCTGAAAATTTCCACTCCATACTCGTCTTCAACCCCTTGAGTGCCTTGAAGCTCGTCGGGTGAACTGGTTAGAGGTGGCTCAGTTAGTTCATAATCATCAGTTTCAGAATCTTCTTCGAGTTCGGATGAGGCTTTAGCTCCCCCTGTTTCCCCTGTTTCCCCTGTTTCATCAATGCTTATACTTTCAAGATCCGAAGATTCTTCCATTGTGTCAATCTCATCTGCAATACTCAAATCTCCCGAGTATTGCTCTTCTGTCTCTTCTTCATAATAAGATTCAGAAATCTGAATCTCCATCGCAGGAACAATCTTTTCATCCCTTATGCGTGCAGAAAAATCATATTCAGGTGCTGTCTCTTCAGACGTATTTATCAAGTCGGAGCGCATATCCAAGACCGGCTCTTCTTCTGCCATAGTAAACAAAGATACGGTATTTTCTTCATAGCTTTCGGTTGTTAATGTGTCAGTGCCAAATTCAATATTTGATGCAGTTTCAACCCTTGCAGATTCAATTTCAATAACAGGAGATTCATCAGAATATATTTCTATATTCAGATTTTGCGGCTCGGTTTGTACTCCGGTATCGAATTCTTTAATCGGTTCCAGTTCAACTAATGACTCACCCGAATCAGAATCAGACAGGGAAACAGAAATACTCTCGGACTCTTCTATAACAGGTGCATTGTACATATTAGGCGAAACGTATGAATAGTGTGCCTGCTCTTGGACCTGATTTATAAGAGAAGGTGCTTGAGCTTGAGGCTGCATTTGAGGTTGTCCTTGGGGTTGACCTTGGTTCCTGTTCCTATATGCGTTTTGCGCAGCCGGTATTCTTGTTTGATCCGAATGAAGCTCTTGTGCGATAGAAAGCATAGGCGATTCGGCTTTTTGAATAGTTGCAGGTCTTTTTTCAATTATAGGCGGTGTGGCTTTTTTAACTTCTTTAAAAGTAAATACCTGCTTGCATTTGCGGCACTCTTTAGCGGAAGGAAGATTTGCACAGTGACAAACAGGACAGTATTTTATAAGCGACAAACCGCACTGTCCGCAGAATTTTGATTTTATGGGATTCAAAGACTTGCAAACAGGACACACAGTCTGCACTTTTGTGTTGCAATATGTGCATCTAAGCACATTGTCTTTGATTTCTTTTTTGCACCTTATGCATTGCATGGCAAAGTTCCGCTTGAAAATGACACTATAACACCTACTATTATATGCTAAATCCGAAATGTAATCCAGCATGTATGTGAAGCCCCTTACCATAGGGATGATTTTTGTTACCATATTAACTTTTGTTAAATAAAGAAAATCACTCTTACAAATATCCGCAAATTTTTTTATTTTTAAACTTTTAGCAACTATGAGTATGTAAAAGGAATAACCATGAAAGTCAGACCCATAGCAGTAGCCAGAGAAGCTAAGAGCCATATAAAAAAACACAGTAAATCTATACATAAAACGTCAAACTATTCTACAGGGTTTACTATAGCGGGTTCAGCTATGACACTTTTTGGCGTAGCCGTTAGAGAACCTATATTTGTAGGTACAGGCTTGCTTCTCACAGTTCCGGGTGTTATGTCTAAAGTAGCTTCCTCAAAAACTTCTAAAGCAGTTGCCAAAGCTGCTCCTCGAAAAACAACTAAAACATATTTAAAAAACTTTTTAGAGCGTATCAAAAGAATGATTGTATCTGGAAAAATTTAAACAAATCGTAAATGCCAATCAGCTTTTGCAAATGCGAATTTCACGATTCTTAATTTACAAAGTTTACAATTTTTAAACATTAAATTCTTAAAGCTATAATTGCTAAACTCGCTCACAGACAGATTTCACAGGCAATTTTTTGAATAAAAAATTGTTTATATATATGTGAAGTTTTATAGGGGTTTGGAATATGATTACAAGCATAGCTAGCAAAATTCCTGTTGGAAGTGTAGGAAAACACTTAGGCGCAGTAAAAAATTCTTTTTCAGCTAATGTTGGAAAACAATGTACTAATTTGGGCACCGGTATTGGCACTGCAGCAAAAAATGTTGTAAGAACAATAAAACCTAATGGCACCGCTTCATTTATAAAAACAGAAGCTTATAATCCGGAAATTAATGCATTAGTAAACTCTGGAATAGAGCAAAGATTTCAAACATTCTCGGGTTTTGGCTTCTAACCGGTAGGGTGCAGTTACTACTGCACCGCCAATACTTTTATTTCGAAGCGGCAGGACTGTTTAAAGCGTTGAAGAACTCTTTTAGTTGATCCAGCTTCTCTTTTGAATCGGATTCGATATAAATCCTCAAAAGCGGCTCGGTTCCGCTCGGGCGAATAAGCACCCAGGTCTTTTTATCGTCCAGATAGTATTTTATGCCGTCTTTATGGTCTTTTGACTTTATTTTGTAATAGCTGATTTCTTTTAATGATGAATATTTGCCCATTAAATTCTTCAATTGATCTGAATTTTCGAGCTTCACATCAATACGCTTGTTGAAAAATTCAGCCCCGACTTCTTTTTTCAGCTCTTCTTGCAGTTCCCAAAGATGTTTTTGCTCATAAGCAAGCATCTCAAGAACCAAAAGATTCGCGAGGATTCCGTCTTTTTCAGGGATATGACCTTTTATACTCAAGCCGCCTGATTCCTCACCGCCTATGAGAACATCGTAGTCTCTCATTGCTTTTCCGACCCACTTGAATCCGACAGGAGTCTCAATGACATCCACATCATATTTTCTGGCAATGATGTCGAGGATTTGGCTACCACCGACTGTCTTAACAAGCTTCCCGTCCATGCTTTTATTTTTGATAAGGTGGCGTAGAAGTAAAGCTATAATTATGTTCGGGCTGACGTATTCGGCTCTTTCGTTTATTATTCCGAATCTGTCAGCGTCGCCATCGTTGCTTAAGCCAACTGCATTTGTCCGTTGAGAGATTTCATCAATTAATTCATGGAGATATTTT
>JAVBRY010000235.1:0-4215 GCA_031547505.1 Candidatus Gastranaerophilaceae bacterium
TCAAGAAAATTGATAAAAACGTCAATACTCTTACTGCGTATATAGAAGAAGAGTAATATATTTTGTCGCTATTCTAAATATGTACGTCATTCCGAACTTGTTTCGGACTCGCATAGTCTATGAGACCCTGAAACAAGTTCAGGGTGACGTGATTTTTGTTAATCTTAATTATTACTCATAACTAGTTTCAACGTCGACAAATTCTTCAACGCAAACAGTTTGTGTTTGTATTTTTGTTCATCATTTATTTTAAAAATTCTTATAATTCGTTCAATCTCGGAAAGGTTTTTCCTCGACGATATGTCATAAACATTTTTTATGGGATCAGAAACGACTTCCATTATGGTATTTAATTCATGTTCGTTCATTAAATGGATTCCTCTAATTTCTCTATATCTAAATAAAGTTATTTTTAAAGAAATAATTGCCCTTTTTTCATGAATTATTAAGCAATGTTACAAATCAATAGATACAAATTATATATCGATTTATTGTAAGGCTTGAGTCTGTGTCTATTACAGTATATAAAAAATAGTTTGTTAAATGACATAAGTTAGTATATAATAGGAGACATATCGGATTTATATAGGAGAAAAAGATGTTACCCATTATATCTGAAGAGCATGCAAGCTTAGTATTTGCGGAGATTTTTCAGGATGTTCATGCCTGGAGAAAGAAGATGATTCATTATGTAAAGGACGAAAACCCTGAAATCAACACAGCAATCATTGAAGCGGCAAACAACACAGAGCTGGATCCTAAAGCTGTGGCTCTGGGTGCTTACATGACTTATATCCTGCTTGAAATGGCGGCTAAAGAAGAAGCCGGCATTGATTTTGAAATAGGTGATTAATCAACATACAAGAAGTCGTCGTTGTCATCCAGAGTATCTTCGGATGATATTTTATCGTTTTCCTCTGAATCGTCTATATCAGTATCATTGAGTGACTTTTTATTAGTTTTTTTAATTATATTAGCAACATTCATCATAGCAAGAGAGTTCAAAGTCGCATTCAGCTGAGCGCTTCTATCCACAAACGGAGCCTGATTGAACTGGTTTTGCTCCTCTTCACCCTTGTGTGTAGCAAAATACTCAGTCCCCTGACCCATTTTGTCGTCGGAGGTTTTTGCCGCAGTGCCGGATATGTCGCCGCTTTTAAAATTAAAGCCGCCGCCAATCCCGAAAAATCCTGCTGAGCGATTATCTACCACGTATCTCTCCTGATGTCTCTCTTTATTATAACCTAACTTTCACGTTATATTGTTTTAAAACCTGTCAAGAATATTTTTTGCTAGTCTTTACATACCATTTTAGAATATAGTAACAATTATTTACATCCGTCTTTTAATCTAGTTTATCGTGCAGACTTAGTTTACCCCATATCCAAACATTGCAAAGTCGTATTTTACTGGGTCTTTAGGGTCGAACGTCTTCAAGACATTGGTCAACTCTATTACAGCTTTAAAATCGTTCTGGTTGCGCTTTAATATACCGAGATTTCTTGAAACTCTTGCCACATGCACATCTAACGGAATCAACAACTCGGACTTATCAATAAAGTTCCAAATCCCCAAATCGACACAACCGTCTCGAACCATCCATCTTAAGAGCATATTTAGTCTCTTGCAGGCGCTGCCCTTAGATGGATTAGGCAGCAGATGATAAAATCCGGGTGTCACCGGCAAACTCACCCTTGAATAAAAATAATCCACAACCCCTTGCAAGGAATTTTGTATGTTTCCGTCATACCCTGACGCAAAGAGTGATTCAAGATCTTTGCCTGATTCATACAGTTCTTTTAATATTAGCATTATCTGGACAATATCCACACCCGAAGAAAAGCGGTAGTCAAAGTCATTCAGGCATTTGTTGTTTGCACAAAAGTCTAAAACAAACCTAAGAGGCTCCTTGTTCATTTTTTGAAAGAGTATGTTCAGTTTTTTTATAAACACTTCTCTTTTGCCATACGCAAAAATCGAAGCCAAAAATCCTGCAATCTCAACATCTTCCTTTTTAGTAAGGCTGTGCATAAATTGAATCGGGTCGTCTTTTATGAAATCAGGAGTTTCATATTTTAGTACCAGTTCATCAAGGTATGACTTTATGTCTTTATTCATTTATAATTTATACTCTCAGTTTTTTCTCGAAATACTCTTTCAAAAGCGTCGTGCATTCTTCTTCCATAATACCGCCTTTGGCTTCTATTGGCGAATTTGCAATCTTTTTTAGTTCGGGAAGAACAGAAAAGCCGCCATAGACATTGTCATACGCACCGAAATACAGTGTTGAAATGCGAGACTGCATTATTGCCCAGGTACACATCGGGCAAGGCTCAAGTGTCACATACATCTCACACCCATCTAATCTCCAATTACCAAGCGCCTCTGATGCCTTACGAATAGCCACAATTTCAGCATGTGCACTGGCGTCATTCTTGGCTTCTTTTTCATTATGTGCAGAGGTGATAATTTTTCCGTCTTTAACAATAACAGCCCCAACCGGTATATCATTACCTGAGCTGCGGGCTGTATTTAAAGCTTCTTGCATATAGTGCATATATTTATCCTTATTTCCTCGCCCCTTGGGGAGAGGGAAGAATTTCATTATAAGCTAGCGAATAATGGAAATTCGGGTGAGGGGTCTTTAAAATACCCCTTACCCCTCACACATTTTTCTAATGTTCGACTAAAGTCTTACATTGAAAAATTTCTCTCTCCCCAAGGGGCGAGAGTGGAAAGGTTATTACACAGACATTTTTTCTTTAAGAACGGCTGCTGAATCTTCATAGCCGGCACGTCCCATCAATGCGTATGTATAGTTTTTAGCCTGTTCAACACCGGGCTGGTTAAATGTATCAATATTATACAATTCACCTGCGATAGCAGTTTGAACTTCAAGCATATAAAGCAATTGACCCACGTGATAAGCGTCAACTTTTTCAAGAGTCAATGTAACATTCGGTCTTTGGTAGTCGATAAGCGCAACCTTTGTGGATTCAGCTTCCGCTGCCATAAGGTCGTTGATTGTTTTACCGCCCAAGTAGCCGATGCCGGTATATTCAAAAATCTTAGGTATTTCTAACGTTGTATCGAATTCTTTTACTCTGATGAAGTTAATAACTTTATCATTAGGACCTTCATTGTAAAGCTGAATCTGAGAGTGTTGATCAGTAGCACCCAAAGCCTTAATCGGAGTAGGTCCGATGTTTACGGAGTTTCCGTGGTTATCTTTGTTTTTACCCAGGCTTTCTGCCCAAAGCTGTACATACCAGTCGGATACGTATTTTAATTTGCTTGAATAAGGCATCATTACAGAAAGATTTTTGCCTTTTTGTGTTTCCATTAAGTAATGAATCAAAGCGTTTTGTGCTGCGATATTGTGGCGAATATCAGTGTTTTTCAATGCCAAGTCCATATCCTTAACACCCTGCATAAGTGAATCAATATCAATACCCACAAGCATAAACGGCAGCAAGCCTACAGCCGAGAATACAGAGAATCTTCCGCCTACATCATCAGGCACAACAAATGTTTTGTAACCTTCTTCGTTAGCGATTTGTCTTAATATACCTGTATTTTTATCCGTCGTAGCAACAATATTTTTTCTATAGTTATCACCAAGTTCTGCTTCAAGTCTGTCTTTAACAATCATAAACTGTGACATAGTTTCAGCAGTAGAGCCTGATTTTGTGATTACGTTAACTAATGTTTTATTCAAATCAAGAACATCTAACAAGCCGTTAATCTGGTCAGGGTCGATGTTGTCCAAAAAGAATATTTTAGGAAGTCCGTTTCTTTGCTCGTCTGAAAGAATATTCCAATACGGTTTCAAAATAGCCTCGCAAACTGCTACTCCGCCCAAAGCCGAGCCGCCGATACCGAGAACTAGAACATTTTCAAACTGGCCTTTAACCATTGCCGCATATTCTTTTACGAGCCAAACAGTTTCTTCGTTATAGCCTAGATTCATCCACTGAAGCCATTGGCCGGGTTTATCTTTTCTGGAATTCAAGTCGTTAATTATGCGCGCAATCCTCTCGCTATTGTTGTTAAATTCAGCATCAAGGTTCAAGCCGTGCTCTTCACCAATAACGTTTGTTGTCACATTTTTGTAATTAAATTCCAGCATTGTGTTCTCCTACTCGACTAATTCATACACTTATTATTAATAATACTCGCTGACACTTAAATTGATAGTACTGATTGATATTCTTT
>JAVBRY010000115.1:0-17074 GCA_031547505.1 Candidatus Gastranaerophilaceae bacterium
ATTCGCATGACATAAGGCTCTCGATGGGTAAGTAGTACTCTTTTACAACAGTTTCCAGAGTAGAAGAGTCTTTTTCATTCGAGTGGATGTCTATAGGATAAGTAGCGTGTAAAACAGTATTATCAAAGGTTTTGCCTTTGAGCATATCTTCTTTTGAGTAGATATATTTGCCTTCTACACGTGATGATTCTCTTATACCCAACATATCAGCTATTTTTGAGACATAAGCATCTTCAAATCCCGGTAGGTATTTTTTTGTGAAATTATATATACGCCAAATCTGTTCTCTGCCGGTCATTAAGGCCTCTGAAAGGTCTTTGATATTATTTGGGTCATAAGGCCTGTCACCCAGTATACGTGGGCAATTGAAGGATAATGAATTTGGCATTCCTGCTATTGAAAAGACCTGAAAATAGGCGCTGTCCTGCTCTTTCAGGTCGCCATTTGCTATAGCCTCTTCAAATACAGGCCTTAATGCCCAGTCTTTAGCTTTGTCCCAGGTATAGGCTGTAGAGAGGTGTGTCTGTCCGTTTATAACTGCTGATGTTGTGACATCTCGATCCTTATCCAGTTCCATAATCCAGGAAGAAAACTTTTCTAAATCTATTCCAGAAAGATGAAAACGTAATGTCATCGATTGATTATTTTTTTTATCTTCCAAAAATTTATGATTTAAAATTTTTGATAATTTTGAAATTCCTGTCGCATCTACAAAATATAACGAGTCGATATGTAGTGATAAAATTCCACTCTCGATTTTGATATTTTTTATGTTATTATCATAACAATTTGCCTCGGTAACTTCGCACCCAAACATTATCTCACAGCCTACATCGCGTACCAGAGAGTCAAGGGCGAGTTTCATAAGCTCAGGGTTGAACCAGCCTGTATTGCCGTCAGCGTACGTGATTTGGGCGTTATATGTTTTTAATTTTTCAATCAAATCATCATAAAATTCGCAATTTATATTTTGTGTATCGGAATTCATCGCCGGAATAACAAGCGCAGATGTGATTGTTCCGCCAAGATGAATATTTTTTTCGACGATAAGGGTTTTGAGTCCGTATTTTGCTGCAATATAACCTGCTGCTACTCCGGCTGTGCCCCCACCGCATACTACGACATCATACATAAATTTGCCTTTCTTTAGCGTTTCTTTTAATGTATCCGCTTGAAGATTCTAATTTCAAGCTGTTTTTGCGCTCTTCACGCTCTTTTAAAATTTCTTCAGGAGGTGCATTGAGGTTAGGATCAGAAAAATACACACCCGCATTTGTTTCTAAAAGTCCAAGATCATATTCGTCCAACGGATTTTCTATAAGCTCAGAATTTTTTGAACAAATAGTTCCGCACGGTTTGTTCACTCCCCTTGTTTCATTTAGCTTAGCAAAAGTTTTACCCACAGTAAATCCTGCAAGTCTCACGGCATTACGAACCGCAGCTGAATTTGAGTAAGTAACAATAAGAGCATCTTCACTAGTGAGTCTATATAGCTCTTTGAATATTTCAAGCGACCATAAAGTAGGCAGCTTTAAAGGCGTGAATGCATCTAAAAAGATTATATCATAGGATCCCGCAAGGGTTTGAAGTGTCTTACGGGCATCTTGATAATGTGCTTTAAGGGTGATTTTTGATAAAACAGAGCTTTTCAGTGGTTTTTTGTAGCGTGTCGATACACATTGATAATATATATTATGTAAAAAGCGATTAAATTGATTCTCGGGGTCATAGTTGCCCCTAAAATATGCGTATTTTTTAGCCTCGTTTATCAGATACGGAGAAAAATAAGAAAAATTTGATGAATCAGAGAGAATATTTTGTATCAGATTTTTGTTTTCGATAATCTCCCCAAGGAGTTCATATTTTAAAAGATTCATTAAAATATAATTTGGTACTCCATTATAAAAACCATCCTTTATAAATGGAGATAACAGCACAAGTTTTTTGTCGTATTCCAGGGCATCGATATGAACTTCGCCCCGGTAATTTAAATTGATGATTTCGTTCAAAAACGCTTTGGTGTTGTATCCGATTCCAAAACATATATCCAAAATTTTTATTTTATTTTTTTTGAAATAGTTTTTTTTAAAATTTATTGGCGTTAAAAATTTCTCTATTGCTTCTTTTTTTGCACCATATGAGGAGTGATAGATATCATCTACCTCAAAATTGTATAGTCCTACAGAAGAATCTTTCGTGTGGACGAACTTCATATTGTCATCAAATTTTTCTCTCTTCATTTTCTTATTATAAAATTTTAAAAATTTTTCGTCAGTTTGTTAAAATATTATCGTTATGTATCGAATAGTTATAATGACTAAGTATTGAATATTTTATCGATATATATCGTTACGTTATATATGAGAATGTCGAAAAAAAATTAAAGAAAAAAAATTCTTTTTTTTAAATTTTTTATTTTTCAAAAAACTTTTTTTATATAACGTATTTTATTTTGACAAATAAACCATGTATATTATTTGGATTTTATTTTCTACTGCCGCAATTACTCCCTTACGCCAATTCCTGTGGTAATTCCGGCAGCTTCTTGGTTTTATGCCATCCTATAGGGCGTTAATGAGCGCCAGTTTACTCTATATTGACTAATATTGTTTTATCAATATGTATCTAATCGGAATAAATGTAGGTTATTTTTTTAAAATAGAATCTTATATCGCCCATCATGGGAAAAATGGTAATGTGTTAATGGTTTTATTGGCTTATATTACTTATAACAGTTTACAGTGGAGAGGTAATATGCCTGATAATAATACAATCTCGATTTTATTGGTCGAGGATC
This sequence comes from Candidatus Gastranaerophilaceae bacterium, assembly GCA_031547505.1. Classification (GTDB taxonomy): domain Bacteria; phylum Cyanobacteriota; class Vampirovibrionia; order Gastranaerophilales; family Gastranaerophilaceae; genus JAVBRY01. Next base: position 2,798 of record JAVBRY010000115.1, read on the forward strand.
ACAAACTGCTTCGAGTAGGGCTCAAATCTCTGTTTGACGATATGTCGGATATAAAGGTCATAGGAGAGGCTCACAGTGGTAAAGAGGCGGTCGAGAAAGCAAAACTTATTAAACCGGATGTTATTTTGATGGATATCGGACTTCCTGATATTAACGGTATAGAAGCCACAAAACGCATTATTAATAACGCTCCTGATCAAAAAGTGATTATGTTGACTTCGCATTCTACGGAAAAAGAAGTTATGGATTCTCTTAGTGCAGGAGCTTATGCTTACGTTTTAAAAGATATTAATACTGACTTGCTTACAATGGTAATAAAATCTGTCAATGACGGTGCTATATGGCTTGACCCCAAAGTTGTGCCGCTTATCAGAAACCAGTCATCTTGTTTTATACCGCAAAAACAGAGTTCCAGGGCGTCATTTAGGGCGCAGCATTCTAACCTTACTGAACGTGAATATGAGGTGTTGAAGCTTGTAGTAGATGGTAAGTCAAACTTTGAAATTGCGAATATCCTTACGATAAGTGAGCATACTGCCAAGGCTCACGTATGTAATATCATTCAAAAGCTTGTGGTTGACGACAGGACTCAGGCAGCAGTCAAAGCAATAAAAGAGGGACTCGTGTAATCAAGATATGATTATTGCGACTCTTTTATTGATGTTATCAGTGTTTTTAAGAATCATGCAGCAGTTATAATTTTAAGTATTGTTAATATAATTTAATAATTAATAAAAAAACTAAAGATTATGCTGAATTCTTCCGTTATTGTTTTTATAACAAAGAGGAAGGATTCAACATGGGAAATGGTGATTATGTATACAGCATTTTACAAGCTGCTAAAAATCAAGGCTATAGCGAAAAACAACTAGATGAGCTGGAAAAAAATTTAAGTAGTAAAAATGATACGGAGCTAACTTATGTTTTAGCCGGGATGAGTGCTGCGCCTTTATTGTCCCAGACTTCTGAAAGTAAGAATAGTGTTTTTACTTCTATGTCGAATAAGAGCAAATCAAATGATTTGGAAGTAATGTCTGCATCGAAAAAGCCGCAAGAAACTGCTATTGTAATACTGGAAACAAGACTAAAAGAGGCACAAAAGGCTTTTGCGGAGCAAATGAAAAAAGATGGATGGGCTGCCGATGTAGCAGATTTCATCGCTAAATTATACGGCTCTAAAAATACGGCTAAAAAAGTTCGTGCTGATTTGGAAGCAGCTACAAAACAATTAAATCAGCTTAGAGAAGCATATGCTCAAGGGCCTGAGGTCTTCAAAAATAAGTTTAAAGAAATATTTGGAGTTGATTTTGATGTTGCGAAAATTCAAGCATATGAGAAAGCTGAAGAGTCATACAAAGAAGCCGCATTACATAATGGTGTGGAGGCGTACTATAACGAAACATTTTCAACTCTGTTAAAGAGTCCTGAGCTGAAATCAGAACAGTATTATACAGGCGGCTATATGGGCGCAGGCGGCTATACCACAGGCGATAATAAAGAACAGGTCTATGAACGAGAATTTAATAAACTAGCTGAATTTTTGGGAGAAAATGGAAAAGAAATACTTCTGAAAGCACTAAAAGATGCCGGTCTGGAGAATGCACCCATGGAGAAGAAATATGCCAAACTTCATGAGATTGCAAAAGAATTAAGCAATGAATTGCATAAAAATACTCTAAATGCCGGCGGTGGAAAAGAATTTAGCCAGGTGCAGAAAGAGTACGATGATGCTTATGCAGATGCATTTGGTACTAAAAATGATATTATAAAACGTGTTACAGATTATAATATTTCACAGGACATAGGTGCCGGTGTCGTAAAAGGAATAGCTGTTGCGGGTATAACTTTAGCTGCGGCTCTATCAGGAGGATCTCTTGCTGTTGTTGCAGGAGTTGCTGCGGGTTCTAGCGCATCTGCTGAAGTAACAGATGTTATTACTTCCGGCGAAGTACTAGGTACATTAAAGGAAGATGGTGTTATAGCAGCTCTTAAAAAAGCGCATGAAAAAACCGACTATGTCGGAATAATGGAGAATTGTGTTGTGCAAGGAGGATTAGTTCTCATTGGCGGTGTTGCGGCTAAGGGTATTATGTTTGTTTCAAAGGGCTGGACTACTGCTGCAAAGGCATCTGCTATGTTTGGAACAGATTTGGCAATCGCTGCGGGAAGTGAAAAAATATTAACAGGTGAAATAACGGTCGGCGGGATGGTCTTTGCCGTTGCTCTCTCAGCGGCAGGTAATATCGTGGCAATGAAACAAATCGGAAAAGCTCCAAATCATGCATCGCAAGCTTCTGAAACTCCAGCTGAAACGCCTTCAGGAAGGAAAACAAATAGTCCGTCAGCACGTGGTTCTGCAAATACAGAAATGCAAAGAATCACTGACGCAATAAATAAACGCGTCTCAGAATTAAAAGACGGCGAATCAATGGTGTTTGGCAGAAAAAACAGCTCGGCTTTGGGTTCAGAAGTTAACAGCGGGCAACAGGTGAAAATTACAAACCAAAATGGTGAAATGTACATCGAAAATATAGGTCTAAATCCAATTGAAGTAAATGGAACACAACTGAAAAACGGAGCAAAAATTAAGATTGAAGGTCAGGACTGTAAAATAAAAATGCCTGGCGGCGAGGTTGTTGAGCTTAAGATGCCTGAAACTGTTTCACCTCAACGTGCCAGAGAAGAATCGCGTCAGGTAGAAAACGCAGGGTCTAAACCTACACATTCTCGCCCTGAACTTGATAAATACAAAGCAAAACATCCGGATAGTTATTACGGAAAAGACAATCTTGATTTTTGGATAGAAAATCCCGAACTATTTGATGATTTAGCAATAAATAATGGTTGGGCATACCCTAAAGAAGCCCCTACACAGCAAAGTCCTTGGAAGATGCATATACATTCTGTTTCCGATGAAGATTGGCAAAAAATGGCAGATATTATTATACCCTACTTGCGTGAACATGGTATAGCCTTTAAGACCGTTGACCCGATGAGTGGTCCTGGAAGTTTGTCAGGTGCTCAATCTGGAAAAGCGTTTACTATTTATCCTAAAGATAAAGCACAATTCGAACAAATAGCACGTGATATTGACTATATTATTAAAAATAATAATATGCAGACAAAAGGCAGTAATATAGTCGGTGATAATCAACTCGGAGATTCCGGCCGAATTTTCTACAGATATGAGCTTAAGTCAGGGAAATATAAAGATGAAATAATTGATTTAACCACGAGAGAAGGTGAAAACCGATATCATGATCTATATGATGCAAATCGTGGAGAGAATCAGTACCTTGCTCCTGATATGACAGTTGCAGATGACCCTTGGCGAAATTTTAATCCAAGTGATCCAAACAGCAAACCCGCACATACTCAGGCTTCTTCATCAGTACAAAATTCTCAAAAGCTCTCCGGTGCAAGCAAGCTTGAAAAGGGAAAACTTTATGAAATAGATAAAGATGTACAGCTAAGGCTTTCGGATGAGATTATCGATATTAACGACCCTAAAATCAAATCTGTACTTGCAAAAATGAAAGATGGTGACTCCATTACTATCGGTCGTGACGGAGATATCAAAATAAATAATCCGTATGTTTCCAGTAAACATTTAATTATTCACAAAAATAACGGAAAGTTCTATATAGAAGATGTTTCGACTAACGGCACCAGTGTCATTTAAAGCTACTCTTCCCTTACAGCGGCAATTAATGTTTTTAAGAGTTCTGCTGCATCTGTAACTATACCGATGTTGGCGGACTCAAAGATAGGTGCATTTCTATCGATGTTGACGGCAATAATCTTGTCTGAATTTGAAATACCCACAAGATGCTGCATAGCGCCCGATATACCAAACGCAAGGTAAAGTTTAGGAGCGACTGTGCGGCCTGTTTGGCCTACCTGCATATCCGGTGTTGCCCAGCCAATCTCAACTGCCGCTCTTGTACCTGCCGGAGTTGCGCCTATTAAATCAGCGAACTCTTTTATCAATTCAAAATTTTCTTTTGTTTTAAGACCTAACCCCCCTGCGATTATTATTTGTGCTGTATCGAGGTCGTTTTTTATCTCAAGTTTTTCAGCCTGCAGAATTTTAATTGCTTCAACTATGCTGCTAATTTCAACGTTGTAGTCTATAACATTTGTTTGTTTATCAAAGTATGTGTTTGAGGATTTTAAAGCACCGGGGCGCACAGTTGCAAAATTGGGCTCGGTTTTAGAAATAATTGTCGCCATCAGCTTGCCGCCATAGGTCGGACGTGTAGCCAGAAGTTTACCCTCCTCGTTTATATCTATATGTGTACAATCTGCAGTCAGTCCTAAATCATTTCTTGCTGCAATTCTAGGAGCAAGTTCACGCCCCATAGGAGTTGCACCCATTAAAAATATATTTTGGTGGTTTTGGTTTATAAACTCAGATATTGTCGCCACAAACGCCTGTGAGAGATAGTCTTTGAACTGTTCATCGATGTATATATAAAGGTTGTTTACGCCTTTGTTTTGCAGTTGACTCACAAGATTGTCCCTATATTGAGGGCTGGTGAGTATAATGCCGTTAATTTCCTGGTTTGAAAAATTGTTTGCAGCGTAAGAGATTATTTCCAAGGAAACATTTGATATCACTGTTTCTTCAGTTTCTATAAAAATCAATATCTTATTAGTCATTTTTTGCCTTTTCTACTTCAGATAGGATGATTTCTTGTATTTCTTTTGTTGAAATCTCATCAATAATTTGTCCTTCACGGTTTTTTAGCGGCCTAAATACATCTTTTACCTGTGTCGGTGACCCGCTCAAACCAAGACTGCGTTCTTCGCAGCATATATCACAGGCTGCAAGGACTGTTATTACTGTTCTTTGTGCTCTGATAAAATCATCTATACTCGGAACTTTATCAGTAATCTGATTATCAATTGCAAGCACTGCCGGCAGTTCAACTTCAACAAGTTCTCTTTTCGCCGGAGTCTCTCTATGGAGTGTGATTGAGGAATGGCAAACTTTTTTTAGTTCTTTAACAAGAGTAACTACAGGTACATTGAGCTTTTCAGCTAAGGATGAGGGAGTTTGAGCAGTATCGCCGTCTATTGCCTGCTGGCCGCAGATAATAAGATTAAAATCAGAGAAGAACTTTTTCACAAACGATGAAAGGCAATATGCAGTAGCTAATGTGTCAGAGGCAGCGAATTTCTTATCACAAAGCAAAAAACCTCTGTCAGCACCAAGTGCAATCCCATACACCAATGACTCAATAGCTTGATTCGGCCCCATGGAAACAAGAACAATCTCAGTGTTTGGTATGTGTTCTTTAACATCAAGTGCCATTTGTATTGCACCCAAGTCAAACGGATTAATCATCAAATCCAAACCCTCACGCTGGATTGTGTTGTTTTTTGTCCATTTGATGTCGGTTGTATCAGGAACCTGCTTGATACATACGAGTATTTTGAATTTTGACTCCGTCATTTTATATCCAATCCAAGGTCTAAAGTAGGCGCATTTGCTACTATTGCGCTTGTTGAGATTACATCTACACCGCTTGAAGCAATATTGTTTATAGTATTAAGTTTAACATTTCCGCTTGCCTCTACAATTGCCCGTTTAGCGATAAATTTTACACATTTTTTCATCTCATCAATACTCATATTGTCGAGCATAATTATGTCTGCGCCGCACTCTACAGCTTCTTTTACCTGCTCGAAAGTATCACATTCTACTTCGATTTTGTGTGTATGTGAGCTGAGTTTTTTGAGTTTCTCTATTGCTTTTGTGATTGAGCCGGCATGTTTTATGTGGTTGTCTTTAATCATTACACAGTCACAAAGATTGAATCGGTGGAGCTTTGCGCCGCCTATTGCTACCGCATATTTTTCAAACATCCTAAAGCCCGGAGTATTTTTCCTGGTATCGGTAACGTATGAAGTATAAGGAGCAATAGCATCCTGAAATTTAGCAGTTTCGGTTGCAATGCCGGACATTCTTTGAATATAGTTAAGTGCAGTCCTTTCGCCGGTCAGGATTGCTCTTGCAGGGCCTGATATTTTGGCAATTGTTTGTCCTTTTTTGATTCTATCGCCTTCTTTGACTTTGAAGTCGATTTTTACTTCATCGGAGAGCATAGTTAACACTTTTTTAAACACGGACAAGCCACATATTACACCGTCTTCTCTGGTGTTTAACTCAGCTTTAATGGTGTCTTTTTCACTATACATATAGTCAGTCGTGATGTCACCAAAGCCAATATCTTCTTCCAGTGCGTTTTTAACATGCTTTTCGATTATAAAATCATGCAGTAGGAACTGATGCATTCCCTTCAACTCCTGTTTTATCAACTGTTGTATCTTTTGTTTTCGGTACTATATAGTCAGATCTAAAGTGAGCTCCGACAGACTCTTTACGTGCCAATGCCATTGTTGTAATAGTTTTAGCTACGTGTAAAAGGTTTCTTAATTCAAACTCTTCAGATGAGCTGCAGAAACAGTTTTCGCTGAATTCACGAAGTATTTTATTTATTTCAGATAAAGCGTCTATGAGTGTGTTTTCATCTCTAATGATACCGACTTTATCCCACATAACGGATTTTAGCTGCATAATTGCAGATTGAACGTCATAGTCATCGTGTGTGTAATTTTCGTCAGAATAGTTTTTGGTTATTGATAAAATTGAGTCATCTATTACATCAGAGCCTTGCAAATTAGTGAAGGAAAGTGTATTAACCAGTTCAAATGCCGTGACAATGCACTCTAAAAGTGAGTTGCTGGCAAGTCTGTTAGCTCCGTGGAGCGATGTGCAGGCGACTTCGCCTATTGCATAGAGGTTTTTAATAGATGTTCTGCCGTCCATTGATGTTTTTATACCGCCCATACAGTAATGTGCTGCTGGCGAAACAGGGATGTAGTCTTTTGTTACATCAATACCGTTTTTTAGGCAGTTATTGTAAATATTCGGGAATCTGGTTTTGAATTTATCGATTGGAATAAGCGTTGCGTCAAGATAAACTCTGTCTGTACCTGATTTTTCCATCTCCGAATATATAGCTCTTGTTACAACATCTCTTGCCGCAAGGTCTTTCAGTTCATGGTAGTTTTCCATGAAGTACTCGCCCTTTTCATTGATTAGTTTTGCGCCTTCGCCCCGTACTGATTCAGATATCAAGAATCTGGTATTGCTCCCTGTGTTGCCATTTTGAAGAGATAACGCAGTTGGATGGAATTGTGTAAATTCCATATCCTTAATCTCTGCGTTTGCTCTTATAGCAAGTGCCAAGCCATCACCTGTGGCAACAGCCGGGTTTGTTGTGTATTTGTAGACTTGCCCGATTCCTCCCGTAGCAAGTATAGTAGCCGATGCATATATTGTTTCAAATTCTTTTGTAGCATTGTTAAATGCGATGATGCCTCTGGATTCGCCGTTTGAGTCTATCAAAAGCTCTACAGCGTGAGACTGTTCATAGATTGTTATATTGCTGGAAATCACAGGGTCGTTTTTGACCTTGTCTACCAAAGCTTTTTCAATACCATATCCAGTAGCATCACCGCCTACGTGAAGGATTCTGTGCACGCTGTGTGCGCCTTCTATAGTGAAGTTAAGGCTGTTTTGTTTATTTTTGTCGAACTCTACACCATAGTCAATCAGGTCTTTAATTGCGTACTGGCTGTTTTCTGAGACAAATTTAACAACATTAAAGTCTGAAAGTCCGCAGCCTGCTTTTATTGTATCGGCAACGTGCAAGCTGACCGAGTCCAATTTATTCTCCGGCAAAACACCGACTATGCCGCCTTGAGCGTAGCGAGAATTACTCTCAGAGAGTTGAGATTTTGTTAAAATTAATATTCCATCGGGGAGATTCATACTCTCTGACAGCTTAATTGCGGCGTATAGACCTGCTATACCGCTGCCTACAATTATGACTGAATATTTTGAGTGTTTCATCGGCATTTCAATAAAATAATAATACAAAGACACTTTTAATGCCAATCTCGGCATGGAGAATTGACATTGAGGGAAGTCATTGGATAAATTATATTGTCTGAAAATTTATTTAGTCATATATTTAATGTTTGTGTCAATTTTGTATAGTTAATTCTTCCCTGTCATGCCGCACTTGATGCGGCATCTGATAATTTGTGAATGTTGTCATAATTCTGTATTTCAGAGTGAGAGGCGAAAGTCATATTGGGTTCGGATTCCGGCTCAGAGGCCGGAATGACAAAAGTTGGTTAAGCTTCCAAGCCTAAATTATACTTTGTAAAACTTTGTTAACAATTTCGTTAAATCAGGAAATTCTTTGGGAAAAAAATTGTTTATTATTATAAGGAAATCGAAGGAAAAGGAATATAGTTTTGGCACCAGTTATTGAAGCTATTAAGGCTAATGCAGCAGCATCAGGCGCTGTAAGCCCCATTACAACTTCATATGCACAACGTTCAGGAATGAATACACCTGTTTCATTTGGCAATTTAAGCAGAAGTAATAATATTAACACTGTGCTGCCTAACATGTTATCAAACAGTTCTTCAGGCAATACTTCACAGCATAATTACAAAATGAATTCGGGGAATTCCGGCGAAGGAAAAAATTACACCGCAGAACACGAACTAAAACATAGTTCTGAAGATATAGTGCGCGCATCTGCAGCATTAGCTAACAACAAAGTAAAACTGAAATATTCACCGAGTGAAGATAAGGTTGAAATTTCAACTTCTCCAGAAGAGAAAAAAGAAGGATTATTGTCAAAATTGTTTGGTAAAAAAGACAAAAATCCTATGGGCAACCTCCCTAATGAAGAAACAATGTTAGCTGCACTGAACGCAGCAAGGTTAGAAAATCCAAATTTAGACGGAATACTTAAAGATATAGAGAAGGCAACTGCATAAAAGATGATTATAAATTATAAGAACTTAGAGACTATTAAGAAGGGACACGTATCAGATACAGTAGAATTCGCTATTGCATTGGCTAATGGCTTGAACTGTACTGCTGAAGAAAGAAAACACGTTGAGACAGCGGCGGCGTTCCATGATATCGGAAAAGTTCTTATCCCTTCAGAATACTTAAACAAAAACGGCGCTCTTTCTTTGGAAGAAAGAAGAATTGTAAATTATCACGCTCAATTAGGTTACGAGATTATGAAGGCTCTTGGGCATCCTATACCTGTTGCAGAAGCTGTTCGTGACCACCACAATCCATTCTCCTCAAGCCACCTGGCTCACATTTTAAGAATGGCTGATATCTACTCTGCAATGACAGAAGAAAGACCATACAAAACAGCAAGAAGCCACGAAGAAGCTATGAATGTTCTTAAAGATTCAAGATTTACCACTGATATGATAGCTGTTGGTGACAAAATTTTAAGAGAAAAAAGAATCGAATTGAACAAAAAGAAAAATAGATTCAAAATTGCTTAATCTTAGCTGTGCAGGTTGTCGAATTCTTTTTGCAGCTGTCTGACATCAAATGACAGCGTTTGATAGTTGTTTAGAGCTTCTTTTAAGTGATAAGCATAAAGTTCTACATTGCCAGTTTTCTGATGCATTTTTGCTACTGCGTAATTTAAATTAGCATCATACGGATTTTCTTCGAGCGCCTTATTCAATAAATTTACTGCGGCTTCAATTTGATTATTCTTTGACATGATTTTAGCTGCAAGTACTGTTGCTTCGGCATCTTTAGTATTATATTCCAGGGTTTTATTGAGCATTTCCATTGCCATGTCTGTAGCTCCGGCATTGAAATATATAGAAGCCAGATTGAAATATGCCCAACTGTAATCAGGGCTAAGTTCAATAACCTTGCTATAAAGAAGCATTGAATGTTCTATATTTCCCAGTTGACTATAGGAATATGCGAGATAAAAATATGCCAAAAAATCCTGGTCATTTAGCTCAATTGCTTTTTCTAAACACCTTATTGCTAATTTATACTCTTCTTTTTTTGAAAAAATAAGGCCTGCATTAAAATAGCTGTTTGCATCCTCAGGCTGAAGTTCCAGTACTTTTTTAAAATAAGGCAAAGCAGTATCGTAGTCGCCTGTTTGTAAATACGCATAACCTAAATTATAAAGAAAATCAGGCTCTTCAGGCTGTAATTTAAGTGCATTTTTATACGAAATGATTGCTTTATCAAATTTTTTCAAGTTTTCAAGAACAATTCCGGCATTATAATGCAGTCTGGAATCCTCGGGAAAAGTCTTTAATAAATAATAAAGATGCTTAAGCGCTTCTTCATTGAACCCCTTATCCATTAATTCGATAACAAGCTCACGCCTCGCCTGAAAATTCGTAGAATCTTTCAGGACAATTTCGCTCAACTCTTCCATTTTTGCACTATCTTCCATATGAATATTATACATTGTTTATGGCATTAAATGAAATTATTTTGCTGGACAGCATGCTGTTTTTATTATATAAATAGTCTTAAGAAATATGCCCTGTGGCAAGGACTCCACTTTTTTCGATTAAGTATCGAAAAAGAAGGAGGGGAGGTAGATGCTTCTACCGATGCTACAGGTTTTGAAACGTATATGCCCTGGTGGCGGAATCGGTAGACGCGTTGGACTTAAAATCCAATTAGGCTCACCCCTAGTGCCAGTTCAAGTCTGGCTCAGGGCATTTTAAAACCCTCTCATTGAGAGGGTTTTTTGTTGTATTTTTTGGGGTGAGCACCCCTAGTATAATCTAAATAGCAACCTTAGGTTGCTCAGTCAAGTCTGGCTCAGGGCACCATTTAAAAGGAACTCTATGGAGTTCCTTTTTTCTTACCCTTCGCATCTTTCACTACGACATCTCTACGCTTTTCTTTCGAAAAGCTAGAGCTTCAGTTTACTGTTCAATTTGTTTCATAAATTTATAAGATACCGCACAGCATTCAATTAACACAGTTTGCTCTGCTTGACTCTGCGGTATGACAGTAACAAAAAGACAGCTATTACAGCTGTCTTTTTTATGTATTAAATAGTTTTAGCTATTTAGTTCCATTCGACAATGACTATGCCGCTGTGTCCGCGTCCGCCTTGACCCCAGCTAGTGGTACCTGAATTGTTTCTATATGCAGAGCCGCCTGCTCCGCCGCCGCCAAATGGACCGCTGAGACCTCTTGCTTCCCAGAAGTAATTAACCTCTACATTTCCGTTATTGGTTGACATCAGATTTGCGCCGTTCAAGTTTCCGGACAATGAGGTTTTATTAATGGCAGCTGTAACAGTTGCTTGTTTACCAAACGCTGATTTTTCACCATCTGTGGCTTTAGCAAGCTGGTTATTGGCTTCACTTGAATTAACAATTGCTTTTGCTTTACCAGCTTGACCGCCTGCTGCAACTAAAAGATTACCGAATGATGAAGCTTCGCCCGGATCACCTTCTGTACCCATAGTTATGGCGCCTGCACCGCCTCTGCCGATTCTTACAGTGACTAATTCAGGAAGTTTGTCGAAAGTTCTGAAGGCAAAACCGCCTGCTAAACCGCCGCTGCCTGCAGATAAGCCAGTGGTACTACCTGCTGCTCCGGATGCAAGAGTTACATAAACTGCACCGTCTTTGCCAATACCGCCGATTTTGCTTGATGGATTAGTTAGGCCATCATCAAATCCGCCATTGCCGCCTCTGCCAAAGTTTGGTTCGCCAAGTTTTTTAACAGAAGCAAGTTGCGTTGCATTATTACTGATAGTGTTGCATTTCCACTCGTCTGTACAGATATATGTGGGAGCATCAGCATTTTGCCAATAACCGCCGCCTCGACAGTCGTTGGCTCCTACTGCGCTCGGTCTGCAGCCAAGAGCTGATCCTGATTGTTTAGACCCATTTATATATACACGTCCGGCAACTCCGAATCCGGATATACTGCCTGCATTACCTTTTACACAAGCATTAGTTATTACACCAAATCCGCCGATACCACCGGTTACTTTAAGGTTCACACTGCCGCCTGTAAATGTGGTATCACCGCCGTTGCCACCATTTTTATTGGAATCACCGGTCTGTGGTGTACCGCCTTTTCCAACTACCGCAGTGTATTTTTGACCTGCTGTTAAATTCACAGTTTGGAACGTATATGCGCCTGAGCCGCCGGCGCCAGCACGATCAGAGCAAAATATACTTCCGCCTGCTCCGCCGGCACCGACTAATACTACATTGTATGTGCCGCTAACAGCCGGAATAAAGTCGTATGAGCCTGTACTAGTTGCTTTAAGTTCAGTATCACCTTCGGCGTCAATTGTAAGGGTCGAGCCTGATGCTCCGCCGCCACCACCGCCAACTACTGTAACTGTGAAGTTTCTTGCATTTGCGTCAGGGCGGAACTCGCACATACCATCTGCGTTTTGACCGGTCCAGCCTTTTCCGTCGCCTTTACCATCATCTTGCCAGAAATCTGCCCATTCATAGTCTTCCATGTAATACAAAGAACGCTGTTGTCCTGATGCGTCAACCATACACCACCATCTGCCGGAAGGTGCTGTCCCTTGTCTTTTTTGTTTTGTAAATACGGGTATGGTCATAGTCAGCACCAATGCGATAATAAGCATGGTAATCAATGCCTCTGCTATTGAGAACCCGGAATGTCGTTTTGTTTCTATCATATAAATCTCCTTTATTAAGTAGGGGTTATAATTATTACCATTCAATTATTACTATACCTGCCGCACCGGCACCGCCTGCGCCTGCGACTCTACTCAAGGCACCGCCTCCGGCACCGCCTGCACCATATGTAATGTTAGTAGAATTAGTACTGGTAACAGAGGATTGATTTGAGCCATAACCTGCCGGTGTGCTGACACTCATGCCGTTGAAGGCAGTTAGAGTATTTGCCACACAAGCTGAGTAGTTAGCAGTCGGGTTAGTGGTATGACAGCCGCCATACGCAGTTGTGTATGTGTGTAATATAGAAACATCTAACGGAGATGTTTCGCCATTTTCTCCCGACGCAGCTGTATATCCGGGCTTTACGCCAGCAGCTACCAGCTTTCCGCCATTGCCGCCTTTTGCTACAAGCAAATTGCCGTCAGTAGTATTGCCAAAATTTGTATCGGAACCTGCGTTGCCGGGCATGTTGATACCTGTGATTGAACCGCCTGCACCAATAATAATTTTATCCATTCTCGGGAGTTTTTTGTATGCGGCAAACTGGTATACACCCGCCTTACCGCCGCCACCGCCGAAGTAGCTTTGGCTTATTACCGTGTATGCACCGTCGAGTCCTTCTTTTCCACGCAGAACAGGGTTTTGTCTAGTTATTCCTACACCGGTAGTTGCATTTTTTGTGGTATTAAGAGTTGTTCCTGTTAAGCCTGCATTTCCCAGTGCTGTGGATGTATAGACTGTATATCCTGCCCCCTGTCCGCCTGTTCCGGCAAATGGGACAAGATTTCCTCCATTATCCAACCCTAGATTTTGTGCAGGTACATCACCATTGTAGTTATTGTTTGGGCCGCCGCCTGCAGGGTGAACACAGGCATATGACCAAAAGTTCTTCTTCATTTCTAATCCATATGAACTCAGACCATTAGGCTGATTAGTAACTATAAGGTCAGTCCAAGAGGCTGAACCGGTTGTATAGAGTTGTTTAATAGCTGTTAAATCAAGTTGTGCGCATGTAAGGATGTTACCCTTAGAATCTTTTGTAACATTTGGACACACTTGTGCATTACAAGTTCCATTCTTTGTTTGTGTTGCACAATTACCCAAATTAGAGCTCATAATCTTACCATAATTTACATTTTTAAAGGTCAAATAAAATATGCCGCCACTTTTATAGAATTTAGCATAAAGATCATCATAATTTGGATAATAACATGTGTTGCCGACACACCAGCGTTTAACTTCAGTTGCTTTTATTACTTCTATAGGTTCGTAATTTACAAGCTGCACATAGCGATTATAGCCGCCTTCTCCGCCCGGGGCAGAGTAGAGTTTGCTATTAATAGTCATAGAGGTAGTCCCGCCTTTTCCGCCCGGTCCACCTGTACCTCCTGCAGCAGTGCCTTTTGCACCTTTGTTAAAAGTGACCACATCTCCAACTCTTAAATATTCAGAATAATAATTCACAACACCGGCGCCGCCGCCTTGTCCCGGCCAATTCCAGCATTGTTCTCTTGATTTTTTAGCTGATAAATCTGTCAAGAGAGTTGTTGTACCTTTTTCAGCAAAACAATATGTTAACATTTGGAAATCCGGGATATAGTATCTCGCACCGTAGAATTGGTCACCAAAATGATTGTCGTATAAATCATTATAATCTATGCCCATAAAATCTTCATTCCAACTAAATGTTGTTCCATGTTTTTTATCAAT
>JAVBRY010000001.1:0-7228 GCA_031547505.1 Candidatus Gastranaerophilaceae bacterium
ATTGAGTGCTTCTTCCTTTACTTCCGGATTTGCATTTTTCACTTCATTGAATTTCAAAACGAGTTGCCTTCCTGATATGTTTATATAAAACATGTAAATTGTTTTTTTTGCTAGCTGATTAAAAAATTTTACAATTTAAAGTATTGTAACAGTGAAACATAATCTTTGTAAATATATGAATTGATGAGAATTTTCAACATGTTCTTGATATGATATTCATAAGAATAATTGTTACATTTATGTAAGGGGCTGAGGAGCAAAATGACAACACAGATAATTGAGGCTAAAAACGGCAATATCACTGCAGAAATGGAGTATGTTGCGAAGAAAGAATGCATAGATTCAAGGGATTTGATGGACAAAGTTGCACAAGGGCGTGTTGTTATCTTGAAAAATAACCAAAGAGCGAATTGTATCCCTGTCGGAGTAGGCGAAGGGCTAACGGTTAAAATAAACGCCAACATCGGAACTTCAAACGAAAAAAGTACCATCGACGAAGAAATCCAAAAAGTAAAAGTCATCGAAGCCAATGAGGCTGATGTTTTGATGGACTTGTCCACAGGAAAATATATCGACGAAACAAGAAAACAAATTATTGCGGCGACACACCTGCCTATCGGTACTGTTCCTATGTATCAGGCAGGAAAAGAGGCGCTTGATGAATACAAAGATATTTCTAAATTGAGCAAAGACAAGCTCTTCTCAGATATTGAAAAACACTGAAAAGACGGAATCGACTTTATAACGGTTCACTGTGGTGTAACGAAGTTTGTTGTAGAACAGCTTGAAAAACAAGGCCGTGTGACGGATATAGTTAGCCGTGGGGGGTCTATGCTTGCTTGCTGGGTAAAAGCAACAGGCAAAGAAAACCCGCTTTATGAATATTATGACGAACTTTTAGAAATAGTAAGAGATTATGACGTTACACTTTCTTTGGGTGACGGCTTAAGACCGGGCTGCGGCGCTGATGCTGGCGATAGAGCGCAGGTTGCTGAGACTATGATTCTCGGTGAGCTTGTTAAAAGAGCAAGAGATTTCGGGGTTCAGTCTATGGTTGAAGGACCGGGACATGTGCCTTTGAACAAAGTTCCTGCGATGATGGAAACTATAAAAGTTTTAACAGATTATGCACCGTTATATGTTCTCGGGCCGTTGGTAACAGATATTGCGCCGGGGTACGACCACATTACATCCGCTATTGGCGGAACATTAGCTGCTTTGCACGGTGCGGATTTCTTGTGTTATGTAACACCGAGCGAACATTTAGGTTTGCCTAATGCACAGCAGGTTAGAGAAGGTATTATTGCAAGTAAAATTGCAGCACATGCAGCAGATGTCGCCAGAGGAAACAAACAGGCGATTGAGCGTGATCGTTTGATGTCTGAAGCCAGAAAAAACATGGACTGGAAAGGCCAGCAGAAATACGCCATTGATAAATGTGTTTTTTCGGGTGTGTTTGAGTCTCTCGTTGAGGGCGAGCCTTGCACAATGTGCGGTGAATACTGCTCGATGAAGATTTTTAAAAAGTATTTTAGTGCGGTTTAGTTTCACGTCATTGCGAGCGACTGAAAGGAGCGCGGCAATCCAGAGAAAAACATGAAGCAAGGTTATATTTATATACTTTTCAATAAAAGAAATGGTACGCTCTATACCGGTGTCACTTCTGACTTAGTCAAAAGAGTTTATGAACACAAGAACAAGATAGTTGCAGGATTTACAAAGAAATATGATGTCGACAAATTAGGCTACTATGAAGTTTATGACGACATTGAAAATGCAATAATACGGGAAAAACAAATAAAGAGTCGGTCTCGAACCCAAAAACTAAAACTGATTGAAGAATTTAATCCTGAGTGGAGGGATTTATATGAGAGCATTCTATAATTGAAGTGATTGCCTGGATTGCCGCACTCCCGTCGGTCGTTCGCAATGACGTATTATATTGATAATTAAAGTCCAAGAGACATTTTAATGAATATACAAACAAAAAAAGCCTTTAGATTATCTAAAGGCTTTTTTTGTTTGAAAAACTAAATTCTTAGTATTCATCCCCTGTGTTGATTCTGCAAACGCTTGTGTCGCTCATATAGTAGTTCCAAAGAGCTGCAGTCGGGTGTTGATCAGTAACTGTCAAACCGTTAGGGAATGTTTTTGTAATAACTGTTTTGTGGTAGATGTTGCTTGCTTGAACAAGATCGTTAACCTGTGGTTTTGTCAGGTTGCAGATGATTCTCAAATCGCCTTCTTCTCTAACAACACATTTTCCGTCTTTTACACCGTCAATGATGTATTTGTGACCGAAATAGTTTCTGCCTTCATACGGAGTACAATCTTTAAGATAGCTGTAAAATACGATTGGGTGCATATAAGCTGCATAAACTTTTAAGCCTACAGCAACGAGGCCTATTGCTAACAATGAGCAAAGTAATGATTTCTTAGACATGACAGTAAGTTCCTTATTCTAGTTCTTAATTCCTATATGAATAAGTTATAACATCTTGTTGTTTATATGTCAAAGCCTATTCAATATAATATTGCGCAGGTATATTATTTGCGCTATCATGTACTAGCCGTGCTCCACGGGGACTTTGCGGATCTCTCGACCCGAACGCTTATGCGGGGTGTAGAGCCTGCTGTGAGGCTTTTGTGGAGATGTGAAAACTGATATTTATTGTTGATTGCCCGGATTTCTTCGGCGAAAGCAATCGAACCGTGTCAGAGCAGGAATGCAGCAGCACTAAGATTTAACTTTCGGGTGATGAAACTCCGCGAGGGAGATAGGTAGTTGGCGGAAACATTTTTACAACTGTCGATAGGCAGTGGCACGGCACAAAAAAGCAAGGCTTATATGTATAGGTCTTGTTTTTTTATGCGCAAAAATTTTTAAGTATAGATTGGTAAGTCTGCCCTATATAAGCTGTCATCCCGAAGCGTCAGCCTTGTTATCTTAACTCATCTTCGCTGTTCGGGATCTTATCAGTTAATACCTTAAGCTTGAAACTTTCAAACCTAAATTGTTGTTGCAAATAATGTTAACTAATGCTGTGAATGTTTCTTGTTACTTTTCTTTCTTTTACCTCGCAACAAAAGAAAGAAAAGTAACCAAAAGAAAGAAAATCCTGCGTACTGTTACGAAAAGACAATGGTTTCGAACGCCAATTTTACCGGTCAGGCTCGGATAAAATTGGCATCCAAAACCAAACTTTTCTTAAACGACCACAATAGGGGGAAGTATCCCCCTATAACCCCCTCGGAAAAACTCATTGTTTTAAGAAACAAAAAAACCGGCTTATGCCGGTTTTTTTATATGATTTTAAGAATTAGTATTGATTCACTACTTCAAAAGGCATTTTTGCTACTTTAGAAGTTATCTCATCCAGTTTTCCTCTTTTAAGCTCAGAGAAAGATGATTTTCCTGAATAGAAAGCTTTTTTCAAGAACTCATAAGCTACTTTCGGATCACATTTGTCACCGCAAGTGAACAAATCCACTGCTGCATAGCCCAACTCAGGCCAAGTATGAATCGCCAGATGGCTTTCTGCAATAATTACCACACCGCTGACACCGTGAGGACTAAACATATGGAAACATTTCTGTACAATAGTAGCGCCGCACTCAAGGGCTGCATCTATCATCAGTTTTTCAATCTTTTCCACATTGTTTAAAATATTCGGGTCGCACTCAAAAAATTCGGCTAAAACGTGTTGTCCTAAAAATTTTGGCTGGAATGCCTTAGGCGTAACATTCTCAATAGAAACAGTGTTGGTCAATTCATGCATCTCCTTTTTCTAATGTTTTTACAAGTGTAGTTCGTACAATCAAGAACATAATACAATAAAAAGTTCAAAAAAAATAATTATTGCCTTTTTGTCTTAAAATTTCGAAATATTATAGCAAATTTTTCTGTTTCTGTATAAGATAAAGGTATCTAAACAAGCATCATTTCTGAATGCTAAGACTATCGAAATATTGTTAACTTTTTTAACATTTATTAAATCCGCCAGAAGAACTAAATACAAATTAGGACAAGCCAGGTACAAAAAATATGAACAAAATATTAGTCATCGACGACGATGAAGCTATAAATGAGTTAGTGAAAATAAACCTTGAGCTCTTTGGCTACAATGTTATAACCGCAAAAGATGGCATCCAAGGTTATGCACTTGCAAAACAAGAACTGCCAAGCCTTATTATTCTTGATGTTATGATGCCGGAGGTGGACGGATTCACTGTCGCAAAGCGAATCAGAGAAAATGAAACTACAAAAAACACTCCTATTCTTATGCTTACGGCATTAAGTATGGTGCAAGATAAAGTCAAAGGCTTTGATATCGGGGTTGATGACTAGTTGGTGAAACCGTATGAGATGGAAGAGCGTAGGGTACGTGTACGTTCACTCTTGAAACGAGCAAATTCTATCCCTGAGTCGCTTGCAACAAAAGAGATTCTGACGATAGGTGACATAACTCTTCTGCCTGAAACATATTCGGTAAAAATAAAAGAAAAGACTGTGAAGCTTACGCCTATTGAGTATGATATCTTGAATCTTCTTGTTCAAAACCACGGAAATATGGTCTCCTCAGCAAAGTTTCTTCAAGATATTTGGGGCTATGCGCCGGATGATGATGTGGAGACGATTCGTGTACACATAAGGCATTTGCGTTCGAAAATTAAAAAAATATCGGATGATAAAGAGTACATAGAAACTATCTATGGCGGTGGATACAGGCTGCTGTCGGAGGGGAAAGAGAGTCTTTCTGCAAAGTAAGTTAATTGATGCTTTCTTATATAAAATTGTGAGATCCCTGCCGGAGTTTATGCTGAACTTGTTTCAGTGCAGGGAGGACAATTAATATTTACAATAGAAATCTCTATTCCTTGATTTAATAATAATAGCCGAATGTACCATACTTGTTGCCATTATAATTTTTTAGGTATTTAATTAGTATAGGAGAACGTAAAAAAGCAGTGGATAGATATTTGTAGATTCTTACGAACAACAGAGTTAAAATTTAAATATGTACAAAAAAATTGCATACTTTTTAATAGTTTTTTTAGCCGGATTTATGCTGTTCAATTATATTTCAACACAGTCTAAATACAGTATGCAGCCTGTCGGGTTGAATACTGATTATTTGGTTAATAAACAATCAACTGACCCTAAAAAACTGTTTTTAAAAACTTCGCAGATAATTAAAACAAAATACTACGACCCGACCTTAAACGGTCAGGACTGGACTCGCTGGAATACTCGTTATGTAAATAAAATACATACACAAGAAGATGCGGCTCTTGCTATAAATACTATGCTGGCAAGTTTAGATGATCCGTATTCAAAGTTTATGAATGAGAAAGAATATCTCGAACAGACAACAAACATTGACGCCAAGATAGTCGGTATCGGTGTGAATATTATTTCGCTTTCAGGGAAAATAATTATCATCAGCGTTGTCGAAGACACCCCTGCTGAAAAACATGGTTTGAAAGCAGGAGATATGATTATAAAAGTAGATGGAGTTAATGTCGCCGGAAAATCCGTAAGTGATGTTGCGTCTTTGATTAGGGGAATTGAAGGTGAGTTCGTTAAACTTGAACTTCTTCGAGAAAAAGACAAAATTAATAAAACTGTTAAACGTGAAGAAATCCATATCAGAAACGTAAAAGCTGATATTTTGGATGAAACTATCGGCTACATACAAGTCACAAGTTTCATAAGTTCTGAACTTTCGGGTGAATTTGTTGAAGCGCTCACAAAAACCGATAAGTGTCCGGGGTTGATTATCGACCTGAGAGGCAATGCAGGCGGCCTGATGCCTAATGCTATTTTTATTGCGGATATGTTTTTGCCGAACGGTCATATTGTCAGTGTTGTCGATCGCAACAAGCAAAAATCTGATATCAATGCACAGACAAAACCGTATGCAATTACAAAACCGCTTGTTGTATTGATTGATCAGGCGAGTGCCAGTGCCTCAGAGATTTTAAGCGGTGCTTTAAAAGACAACAAAAAAGCAATTCTTGTCGGCAAAAAGACATACGGAAAAGGTATGATTCAAAAAATCTATCCGCTGCCAAATTCTACCGGCATGAATCTTACTATTGCAAAATATCTCACGCCGAAAGGCTATGACATAAATAAAACAGGTATTGAACCTGATTATGAAGTTGAATTCACCGAGGCTGATTTTATTAATAATAAAGACCCGCAGCTTGAAAAGGCGAAAGAGATTATTAAAAATCTTGTTAAGTCAAAGTATGAGCTGGCTAAGGTGGGCTAGGGTTATATCTTTTAGCTTTATCGTCATTGCGAGTCAAAAAGACCGATGCTAAGGCTAATATCTTTGCCACGAAGCAATCCCTTGAGATTATTTGCTTCGCAAGCAATTACCAATAAGCAGAATGAGCAAAAATCGGTTGACCGACTTCGTCGGAGATCCTTGCTTGAGTTGTAGACGACGCAGGAGTCGTACAAATCAGGATACTCGAATGAGTACAGTCGTTTCACTCTTCACTTCGTGAACAAGCAGGATGACAAAAATCAGACTTCATTCTTCAGCCGATTTTTAGTCATTTTACTTCCTAATTCTTTCGTTTTAAAATTGCATCATGAATATTATGAAATCGAAATTTATTGATGAAGAGATTAAATATATCGGCAGCCAGCTTGCGCCCCATTGGATTTACAAAAACTTTGGAATCCTTGGTGATGCGATAGTTTCTTTTATCGGCGAGATGGATGTGAAACTTACTGAAATGGTGGATATTGAAGATGTGATATCGGATTCTCCCATATATAGCAAGCAGATGGTGAGTTTTATTATTGAGCATTTTGAAATGCCATTGTCCGAAGCTGTTTCAAGACAAAGACTTTTGATTTGTATTATCATTGAAGAATTACAAAAAATACTTAACAATAATATGAAAATAACCAGAAGCGGAGATGATATTTATGTCGAAGACGGAAAACTGTCAGTCTCTATAGCAACAAAATCACTCACCTCATCATTAATACATATAGGTTTGAATATTGATTCAGAAGGAACACCTGTCAAAGCTTGCGGGTTAAAAAATGATTTAGGGATAGAAAATATTAAGAATTTTGCGCTTAATATCATGAAAAAATATGTTGACGAAAATGCAGAAATAAGAGATGCTGTATGTAAGGTTAGAGGAGTTTGAAATTAGCATGGCTTCAAAGAATGCCCGTAAAAAATCGAAACAGACTGTA
>JAVBRY010000158.1:0-15957 GCA_031547505.1 Candidatus Gastranaerophilaceae bacterium
AACTTTGTAATCAGATTTTTTATATATGTCGACAAAAAGAAATATGCAAGCCACCCGCTGCCTATAGTCATATAGGTCACTACATAATCTGTAGGGTTTTTATAAAGAATAGAATCTACAATATCAGAAATTCCCAAAAAAGCAATTGCGAGTGTTATAATCCCAAAGAATACATACCCGCGAGATTCTTTTTTTGTAAGTGTAATTTTTCTGCCATTGGCTTCATAATTACTTACTAACTCACTATACCTATCTGGTGAACCATTTATTTTCCATGTGAAATCATTAAGTTTACACTTTAAGTCCATAATTTTATAAATAGTATCAATATCTCCTTTATGCAAGACGGTCATTGTGTTTCCGTTTTTTAAAAAGAACTTTAAAACAATATGTTTAATATATGGAATAGCTTCATTGAAGGTAGGCATAAGAAAAAAGCCTGTTACAATTTCTAAATGAAGCTTTTCAATATCTGTATACAAAAATGTTTCTTTACTCTCAATTTCACTAAAGTACCTGATGAAGCTCACGCCTGTAACATTAAAATTCAACTCCCGGATACGATCCACAGGCAGCTCTTCTTTTAATTTTCTTTGGCTATAAATTACAAATCCCAAATAAACGCCAAATAACAAAAATACAACAATTGAGGGCAATACCACATCAGTTTTTTCCAAACTTATAGAAGTGCTAAAAATATCTTTCAACAACAGTGAGTGGTTCTCAGAAAGACTGTAAGTAGCTATATAGCTAAAAAAGCCAAGCAGCATCAGAGTCGCTATTATTACATTCCTTTTTGCATTGTGTTCTGCAGGGTTTATGATTTTAAGTTTCATCTGCCGCTCCTTCAACAATTTGATTATACCCACTGCGAGATTTTATTGTACGGTCTTTTAAATACATCACTAAAAAATACAAACTCCCTCCTAACAAAGGCAGCATTATTGGCAATGAAACCAACGCTGCAATAGGATTAGATATAGCGATTATATTTATAACCAAATCACAAATGCCCATTGCAACGAGACCAACACTTACAAGTAAATATTTTTCAGACTCTTCTTCAGTAAGCAGAATTTTATATCCTGTTTTTTCATAAAATTTCAGAAATTCCAAATACTTCTCTTGTGGTCCTGAAATTCCCCAGCCAAATTTCTCAAATTTATCTTTAAAATCAAATATCTGATAAACATTACCAATAATGCCTGCATGTTCTATTTTTATTATATTTTTGTTTTTAAGAAGAAATGTCAAACTCACAGAATCCAGTGCCTGGTGCTCATCTCTTTTTGTTTCAATAATTTTTGTTTTCAATATTAATTTTAAATCCGCTATCTCGCCATAGGAAAACTTTTCTCTATTCTCTATCCCTCCAAAATTTCTGACAAAGCTGACGGAATTATCATCAAATTCTAACTCTCGTACACTGTCAACTGATGATTCTTTTCTCATCTGAATTAACACAAACGCATAATATCCTATATATACAAAAAGCAAAACAAAAATAACAGCTGCGACTATGAAAACATTAAGATTACCCAACCCGAAAGGTTCAAGCATCTCCACAAGAAGACCTTTCAAAAATGCGGGAAAATTAGTGTATTGCTCTTCTCCGAGAAAATATTTTGCACAGTAGTATGGGAGAGCAATATATAAAACAGCAACCGGAATCATTATTGCTATTGCTATATTCTTTTTTATACTACTTTCTGCAGGATTTATGATTTTAATCTTCACTCTTCCTCCTTCTCAGACTGCAAATTGTCTGCAACAAAATAGCCAATGCAAAAGAATATACTGATGAACAAAGACACGCAAAGAACGGGTAAATTCCGCCCTCCATAAGGATTTAAATTCCAGATTAATATACAAATTGTTATAATAGAAGAAAGACCGAATAAATACATAAAAACGATACTCCACCAGCTATTTTCCGAAGTATTTTTTTTAGAAAAAATTGTTGGGTCATAGGGGTTTTCATAATATTTTATTATTTTTTTACACTCACCTGGACCCTCAATATCGCTTTCAACTTTTTTAAAATATTTTTTATACTGCAATAGATCTGACATAAATTTATCATTGCCGAATTTAGTGATACCGTTCCCGCCATGTTTTATTCCTATAACGTTTTCATTTTCAAGCACGAATGTCAATATTACATAATCCAACCACACTCCAGCTTCCGGGTTATGCCTTGTATGCATCTTTACATGTAAATTTTTAATTTCATCATAAGAAAAGGTTTCTCTAATCGGAAATTTACTAAAAGACCTAAAAAACGTTACACCATTTTCATCGAGTTCCAACTCCCTTACCCTGTCAAAAGGCAGTTCTTTTTTGAACACAAGACTTAGAAGAAAAAAGCAAAAAGCTGCTAGCATCAATGCTAAAATAAACACAGGCGTAAATAAAACTTGAGAATCTGTTTCCAGTTGGTAATTTATATATCCTAAAATTCCACCGTGTGACATCCAGTATGAAATGTTAATTGAACACAAACCAACAACAGCAACTACAATGGCAAACATAGCCAGTACTATACATGCACCCAATACATCAGATACATTCGGATCACTTATTTTTAATCTCACTTAAACCCTCTATTTCTATTGCTTTTTACCTTCAACTTCCCTTAACACAGCATACGGGTCAGTTGCTCGTGAAGGTGTAACCGCTGAAACAGGCTTAATCGCATCTTCAAACCCCGGAGCAACAAACGGCGCAGAATTGACTTTTATTTTTGGCACTATAGGTTGAACAGGCTCAACAGGTTTCACCGGCGCAACAGGTTCTACCGAATTGCACGGAATTTCAGAATCCTTCGATGACTCGGGCTGAATAGTTTCCATTGACGGAGGCGTTGGCACAGAAATTATCCCCTCTTGCACTACAGGTTTTTCAAGCTTTATTGGAGCTACAGGTTCAACAGGACTTACGGGAATTAGTGCCGAATGAGTTTCTTGTTTGTTACTGCTTTGATTATCGCCATTATCACTGTTATTATCATCGTCGTCGTCATCATCGTCTTTTAGCTTAAAGTTCAACATAAAAATATCATCTGCCTTTATGTCGAGCTCCTGCCCTCTGCCTATATAGGAAAAAGGAGAATCCTTATAAATTTGTTTTGCACCTGACTTGAGTCTGTGGTCTTCCGGGTCGGTAATAACACCTTTCGCAAACGACACTGCCTGCCCGAGTCCCGGCACATTAAGGATAATACTGCCTGCAGTTGTGGCAGCAGAAAGTGCAAGCTGTCCTTTATCAAGTTCTTTGGCATATTTTGCGTATAAGTTAGGATTGTTAATTTGATAGACTTTGCCGTTATATGAATAGCTTGTAGGCTGAAATTTAAATGTACCGCTTCGTTTGCCTTTTCGAGCGTTTTTTACATCGTATACATTGCCTTTTATAACCGCACCATAGGGAAACATTGTTCCGTCTTTCAAAAGAATGGATTCTTGTGTCCTAACTTCCATAGTTATCTTTGGAGAAAGGGTCGAAAAATCTTCCATTGCAATAACTCTAAATGCCTTTGCTTCTGTTGGTTGTGTAAAGAAAGTGCATGCCATAATTGCAAATATAAAAATTGTACAGAGTCGGGGTAATAATTTCTTTTTCATAACGTGTTCTCCGTCCGCCTAATATTATACCTGACTTTGGGATTCAATACAAACCGTGCATTAAGTATTGAAAAAAAAAATTCAGTAAACTATAATTATAGAGTTGAAAAATAAATACGAATGGGATCGTAGCTCAGTTGGCCCAGTGAAGCTTGCTTCACGAAGTTTAGATTATCGCCTGCCTCAGGCACTCTAAGCAAAGTTATTGAAAATTGAATAAACAAAATGCAAACATAAAAGTTTGGGATCGTAGCTCAGTTGGTTAGAGTGCCTGCCTGTCACGCAGGAGGTCGCGAGTTCGAGCCTCGTCGGTCCCGCCATTTAAAAGACTCCGCAAGGGGTCTTTTCTAGTTGCGAGGCTATCGAATACTTAATGCTAAACATGAAAAAAGCTCTTTATTAAATTTAATAAAAAGCTTTTCAATGGTTAGTTATTTTAAGGTTAAGATTATTTTTGAATAACCAATTTGCCGTATATACGGATATTTTTGGTTTTAGAATTTATAGAATTAATTAAATATTATTATTTAACTTGGCTGCTTATCTGCTTCCGCAAATTGCACCGACTATACCGATTACCAAACCGACACCGGCACCTATCGCCGTACCCAGTCCCGGCACAAAGGAACCTGCTGCCGCACCTGATACTATACCTGATATCACTGTACCTGCAACGGCACCTGCTGCTGCATAGGCAGTCGCACCGCCAACTTTACCTACATTCTTTAATGCTTTAATATTGCTTGGCGGATCTGTACCAAGAATCTTAGACTTTGTTTCTTCTTTAGATGTCACTTGAGCGCTGCCGAATGTTAATGTATTTAAGAAACCATTCTTAACCGCACCATCACAGTGTTCATCTATCATTTGAGTGATATCTTGTCCTGTTCCAGCCTGAAAATGTCTCATTGCTGCTTTTCGAATCTGTTCTTCAATTTGATGTTCACTGTACGAACCATCTGCTTTTAATTTGTCATACAAGGGCGACGTTTTTAATGCAATGACAATTCTTTCAAACTGACGAGAAATCTTGTCTGTTTGACCATTGATGATAGCATCTACCGTTCCATCAACACCACGGTCAATATCACCGGTCATACCATCTCCAAGAACCGCATGTTGTTTTGCATTTTTTGAATCTTTTGCATTATATTCTCTGGCTGCCTGATTGTACTCATGGTCATGAGACAATCTGTCTATGGGAGTCATATTCACATAATCAATATATGATTTGGCAAATTGTGGGTACATACCCATACCCATTCCCATACCACCATACATACCAGGCATACCCATACCGTACATACCCGGCATTGTGTATTGCATATTCATGTTGTATCCCGGCGCACCGCCCAAACCGAAGTCATTCGCATATTGTGAATACAACCACTGCTGCTGTTGAGCCATAGCATACGGATTAAATCCCGCATAACCAATTGAACTGACATTATCTGTCATAACTAACCTCCAAATGTAACCTTTTAATTCTAACCTTATCTATATAAAAACAATTCACATTCAAAAATTGCGTCTTAAATAAAAAATGCTTAACATTTGTTAACATAAATGTCAAAACAGGGGGTTTTGTGAAGAGCGATTTTGTTGTACTATTATTTCATTAGAGGCGTTGCAGGATTTTCAATGTTAAAGTTATTCAATTCATATTCAGGAGAAATAGAAGAGTTTAAACCGATTGAGCCGGGCAAAGTCAGTATGTACGTGTGTGGTCCGACAGTTTATGACAATCCTCACTTAGGTCACGCAAGATGCTATATCACGTGGGATGTGGCTTATCGCTATTTGAAATTCCTCGGATATGATGTGACATACTGCCGAAATGTCACGGATGTAGACGACAAAATCCTTGCTAAAGCAGAAAAAGAAGGAATCTCACCTGATGATGTTGCTAAAAAATATTATGACATATTCACCGAATCAATGAATAAGCTGAACAACCTTAAACCTGATTTGGAACCGTTTGCTACGAAAAATATCGGCGAGATGATTGCCATAAATAAAAAACTTATTGAAAATGAATGCGCCTATGAATCAGACGGCGACGTATATTTTAGGGTTAAAAAATTTCCTAAATACGGTCAGTTGAGTAAACAACCGATTGATGATTTGGTAGCAGGAGCGAGAGTAGAAGCTTCTTCAAAAAAAGAAGACGTACTCGATTTTGCTCTGTGGAAAAAAGATGAAAAACACGGATACCCTAGCCCCTGGGGCAATGGACGCCCGGGTTGGCACATAGAATGTTCCGCTATGGCAAGAAAACACCTTGCACCGCAGGTTGATATCCACGCAGGCGGGGCAGATTTGATATTCCCTCACCACGAGAATGAAATTGCACAGTCCGAATGCGCTAACGGAACGCAGTTTGTAAAATACTGGCTCCACAACGGTTTTGTTACTATTAATAAAGAAAAAATGTCAAAGTCCTTAGGTAATTTTGTCACAATAGACGGTATTTTAGAAAACTACGACACCAATACAATCAGATTCTTTATATTAACAAACCACTATAGAATGCCGGTTGAATTCAACGACGAAGCGCTTGAAGCAGCTTCTGCCGGTGTAAAAAGATTGAGCAATGCAGTAAACAATCTGTTAAGCTATGTCGGCAAAGAAAACTTAATCGAAAACATTGACTCAGAGGAAATCGGTCAATTCAAAGAAGCAATGGATGAAGATTTCAATTCATCTAAAGCCTTGGCTGTAATGTTCGACCTTGCAAATAAAGGCAACAAGGCCAAAGACGAAAACAACAAGGACAGTGCTTTGAAATATATATCTTCTTTGATGACTATCGCAAGAGTACTGGGGTTTGATTTTGAGAAGATTGAAATCTCAGAAGAGCAGCTAAAAGAAAAACTTGATATAATAGTAGGTGAGTTTGACTTTATTGATAAAAACCAGAGCGCTATTGAAATAATGAACAAAATTATTGAAGCGCGCAATAAGGCAAGAACCGACAAAGACTGGACAACTGCCGATAAAATAAGAAACGAATTAGACAAAATTGGTATAGTTTTAAAAGATTCCAAAGATGGAATCACAATCTGGGAGTTAAAATAATATGCTTAAAGTTGGTCTCACAGGAAATATTGCTTCAGGCAAATCTATAGTAGAAAGCTTTTTTGAAAAAAAAGGCATCCCGGTCATAAACGCTGATGATGTGGCTCATGAGCTTCTGGAGAAAAACCCTGAAATTCAGGAGAAGGTCAAACAACTTTTCGGCAGCGAAGATATTTACTCAGAAAACGGCAAACTCTCCCGCTACAAGATAGGACAGATTGTATTTTGCGACGAAGAAAAACTTGAGGCATTAGAAGCGATTCTTCACCCTCCTGTGATAAAGCGTATTGAAGAGTTTTTCGAAATGCATAAAGATTCTGAAATTGTCCTTGCTTCAGTTCCTTTATTGTTCGAGATTGATATGACTCCAAAGTTCGACAAGACTATTCTCGTTTGTGCAGACAAAAAAATCCGCCTTCAAAGACTGATGAACAGAAGCGGCTACAGCCTTGAATATGCACTGGAGCGTATAAACTCTCAAATTTCACAGGAAGCAAAAAGAAATCTCGCAGATTTCATCATTGAAAACAACAATGATATTCTGGAGTTGGAACTACAGATAAATAAAATAATTGAAAGATTGCATGCATGAATGAAAAAACAATAGTCAGACTGATTTTTGCTCTGCTGATTTTGTTTAATATTCAATACATTTTTTACATAGTGCAAATTCCATTCACTTTATTTTTTGTGGATTACAAAAAATATAACACTATGTCGAACGAGGTTTTGCTTCTGAAAAACAATGTTCAAGAGTTGACAAAAGAACACGAAGTGGGCTTTGTTTCTGACGTAAAAGAAGACAACGTTTTATTAGAAGTAAGTTCGATAAAGAATTTCTATAATGCTCAATACGCAATTGTGCCGGCAATCTTGAAAAATGACACCGAACACAAATACGTTATAGGTATGTTCGATAAAAATACTCTTCTTGAACCGGGCTTGGAGATTTATAAAAAGCTCAACAATAACGTTTATATCTTAAAGAGAAGAGGTATGTGATGTCAGTGATTGCGGTATTGTTAGGTTTTTTAATTGCTTTTTATATCGGATTTTTTGCAGTTTCAATTTTTGCTAAAAATACAGAACTTTCTTTTCGAGCATTGTTCGCTATTCCTTTAGGATTTGGGTTCTGCTCAATTTTTTATTTCACCGCAATGCTTTTGAATATGTATAATTTCAAAATTTATATCGGGCTCGAGATTCTTATTTTATTGGCTTTGGGCATTGTGTATTATTTCAAAAACCAACAAAAACCGCTACAAATAGTTTGTCATTCTGTTTGCTCGCAAAGCGGGGCGCAGCCGAAGAATCTCTGGTGCAAAGCAAAATATTTTTCCTCAGAAATTTTTCAATCACTTCGTTCTTTCAAAATGACAAAACAAGCAATTATTTTATCCATCGTAACCCTCTACAGCATCCTCATCTACACCAGATACTATATGCAAAACACACTCGGCAGCTGGGACGGGTTCAGGATTTGGAACATAAAATCCGAGTTCTTGTTCCAAAACAGTGAGCTTTGGCGAAACGTCTTCAAACTCCCGCATTTTATGATGCACAACGATTATCCTTTGTTTCTCCCTGCGACCAACGCACGTTTATGGAAATATGCAGGTGTTGATTCAACAGGAATAAATGCGTTCTTGGGACTATTTTTTACACTTGGGATAATTTATCTTTTATATTTCGCAATCAAAAAATACAAAAACGCAAAACTGGCATTGATTGTCACATCGGTGTTTGCATTGATCACAACATTTATTGTCAATGGAGCGGCACAATGTGCGGATATCCCTATGGCATTTATGGCGTTGTGTTCGGTTGTTGCAGGATTTTTGTATTTTGAAAGAAAAGAAAATGTGTTTCTGGTCCTTGGCATTTTGTTTGCAGGATTGACAGCCTGGACAAAAAATGAGGGTATGATGTACCTGCTTGCATATTCTGGTGCTTTGGGATTGATGCTTTTGTGGATAAAAGAATATAAAAAGTTTTTAGTTGCTGCAGCATCTTTGCTGCCGTTTGTCGTTTTGTTAGGGGTCTTTAAACTAACAGCAAAAGCACCTAACGACCTATTTATGGGCGTTGTTCTTTTAAAGACCTACAAGAACTTTTTTGATATTTCACTGTATTGGTACATATTTAAATACATTATAAAAGTAATCTTTATGGATTTTTATATGCTCTTTCCTCTTTTATTGCTTGCGATTAGGGGCTTTAAAATTGAGGACAAAAATAAACTTCAGTTTATCTTCTTATCAATAATCGTGTTTACAATGTGTATCGGGTATTTC
Source organism: Candidatus Gastranaerophilaceae bacterium (assembly GCA_031547505.1). GTDB lineage: Bacteria > Cyanobacteriota > Vampirovibrionia > Gastranaerophilales > Gastranaerophilaceae > JAVBRY01. Next base: position 8,996 of record JAVBRY010000158.1, read on the forward strand.
GTGGTTTATCTTATCTCTCCTCACGATTTACAATGGCTTTTAGAAAATTCACTTTCACGTATAATTTTGCAGATTCTACCTATAATCGTATTATTGTACACTTTGAGCCTAAAGTTTTTGAACGATGAAATCGAAGAGTAAAAGATTTATATTAAAATAATGAAATTTTAAAGAGTATAGTGTAGAATTTTGTTATGAAGAAATTTTTATCGACATTAATAATTGCATCACTTTTATTAAGCCACACATCAGCACTTTCTGCCTTCGCAGACAGTACACTTCAAGGCGGGATTGAAAAATCTGACAGCCAAAAAAAGAAAACCGAAAATTTATTCACGGGTGAAGTTGACCAGCTGGACTCAAAAGATACAATCATAATGAGTGTTTCACAAGTATTGAGCTCCGGTTATACAGAATCAGGCGATGAGTTTTTTGCCGAAGTAGCTAACGAAGTTTCAGGCGATAAAGGTGTAATACTCCCCACGGGAACGATTGCGCACGGGTTCGTTCGTGAAATAAAAGATTCAAAAAGAATGGGCCGTGACGGCTGGATTGAAGTCGGATTCGACTACCTTATCACCCCTGACGGCAGAGAAATTCCTATTAAAGGGCAAATGACCACAAAAATGAACCCTGTTGTGGGTACGGCGAAAAACGTTGCGGTCAGCACCGGATATACAGCAGTCGGCGGTGTGGTAGGCGGTTTTGTTGCGTTGAATATGTTTGGATTACCTGCTGCTATTGCAAGTAACGGATATACCCTTGCAGGCGGTGCAGCGGTCGGCGGTGCGGTCGGCTTAGGTATGGCTCTTTACCGTAAAGGCAAAGATGTCTTGATTTCTCCTGGAGATGAAATCAGAGTGAAAGTTTCAAGCTCCATTCAGCTCCCTGTCTTTTCTAAAGAAGCACTGAAGCAGGAAGAAATATTCTATGAAGGCCTCAATGTAAAAATAACAAATATCGGTCTTGAGAAAGATCCTTTCGGTGAAGAAAACACAATCACACTGTCTTTGGTTATCACAAACCTCACGGATAAATACTTCACAGGCTTTGATATAGCGCTGTTGAATGATATGAATTCATCGTATTATCCGTCAGTCTTTGGAGATACAACCTTAATGTTCTCTAAAATCAAACCGGGTGACAGGATTAGCGGAAAAGTTTCTTTCGCAGTTGATAACGTAAAAAGAAAACACTGGCTCGTATTTTACGATAGAGCCCAAAGAGCTCCTATCGCAAAACTCTCTATTGACAATGCCAAAAGAGAGATAGACGAAAAAAATAAAAAAGAAAAAGGCAGAAGCAAAAAAGCCAGCCTCTAATTTAGATTAGATTGTTACAAAATAATAATAACTTTTGACGAAACTAACAAAAGTATTTTTTCAGGTGTTTTAATTCGAATATGATTGTTACACCTGGAATTTTCACCAATAGAACAACTCTTGATAAAAAAAACCCTCACTTTAATCCTTCTTTTTCAGGAGGTCTGAAAAAGAATCTGAGAATAGGCGAGGCTGTTCTTCGTGAATTTAATTCCGAATTTCCGAAAATAAATTCACCCTTTCGTATAGGTCTGTCTATAGAACTTAAAAAAGATGTTCCTAAATATCAACAACTTATACCAAGGCTGTTGAATTTGGAAACTGAAAAGTGGCGCAATATAGATACAATGAGATTACAAGTAAATCGTTTTTATCTAACCTTGGATAGCTATATTAAAAATTTATCATCAGAAATTATAAAGAATAATTATTCTGCAAACTGTGATGAATGTGGGGATATATTACAATATAAGGTTTTAAAGAAAGGTATACCTACTCATAATATTTCATTTCGAATTATGGAAAAAAATACAGGCAAAAAGAAAGAATATGGTTCTCATGTTTTTACAGTGTTCGGCTTGAAGAAAAATGGGGTTGCTACTAATCCGAAAACATGGGGACCGGAAGCTGTAGTTGTTGATGCATGGGACAAAACTATGCCGGCTTTCGATGCTATATCTACGTTCAAACAAAGATTTGGCTTTAACCCTGATAGACATACAATGATTTATGAGGAAGTACCTTTAGATAAAGCTCTGGTTAGTAATGTAAAAAATAAGTTTAATGCGTTTATCTCTGATGTTATATGTTATTAGGCTAATGAGTCCTGTGAGCGAAATTCAATTTCATTTGTATACTTTTGTAAAACTAGCTATACAATATGCACGTAAGCTATATAAAAAAAATATACTAAATGATAATATGATTTAGTGAGTTAGTTAAGAGGGATTAATTATGTTTTGTTGCGAAAAGTCCGTTGAAGAAAAATCTTTAAAAAAAATTAAAAAACTTACAAGAAAAGCACTGAAAACATTGGGCAAAAAGAACTTTGCACTCATTGTCCATGGCAGCAGCTTTCCGTCAGAACACGGCAAGAATACCGGATTCGGCACACCTAACTCAAATGCAGGCAAATGCCTCATTAACTTTTCTGCCGACTTGTTCAATGCAATCCAACTCGGACCTCAGGGCAAAACAAAAGCGGTAGACTCATCTCCTTATACAGGAACAATCTTCTCTACTAACCCGTTGTTTATTGACTTAGAACAGTTAACAACAAAAGAATGGCACAACATTCTTCCTGTTGAAACTTATGAACGTGTTTGCAACAACAACCCTAACAAAGACACTAACAAAACAGCTTACTCATATATTTTCTGTGCACAAGATGAGGCACTCAGAGAAGCATTCGAAAACTTTATTAAATTAGACGATAAAAAACTGAGCAAAGAGTTCGAAGAATTTAGAAACGAACACGAAGCGTGGCTTGAAAAAGACTCACTTTATGAAGTTCTTATTATTGAACACAAAAACGACTACTGGCCTTTATGGAAAAACGAAATCGACAAAAGACTCTTCAACCCTAAAACCGAAGAAGAGAAAAAGACTTGTTTCATAAGACAAAAAGAATTGAAACTTAAATATTCAAGAGACATCGGATTCTACGCATTCTGTCAGTTCGTCGTAAGTAAACAAAACGAAGAAACAAAAAAATATGCATTGAAAAACGATATTAAAATGATTGCAGACAGACAGGTTGCATTCTCTGATAGAGACGCTTGGGCTTATCAGTCATTATTCCTGGAAGGATGGATGCTCGGATGTCCTCCTGACTATTTCTCAAAAACAGGTCAAGCGTGGGGGTTCCCTGTAGTTAATCCTGAAAAAATGTACAACGAAGACGGCTCACTAGGTGAAGCGGGGCTTTTGTTAAAACAGCTTTATAAAAAAATGTTCAAAGAAAATCCGGGCGGTGTGAGAATCGACCACATCGTAGGCTTGATAGATCCTTGGGTTTATAAAGCAGGCGCTAATCCTATGCCGGAAGAAGGTGCAGGAAGATTGTATTCTTCACCTGAACACCCTGAACTATCAAAATACTCCATAGCAACATTAGACGACCTCAACCACGAAGTCGGTCCTGATAAAGAAAAAAGAATCAAACAATTAACAAAAGAACAAATCAAACAATACGGTGCTCTGATTGAAAAAATCGTTATCGGAGCAGCAAAAGAAGAAGGGCTCGACAAAGACGCTATCGTCTGCGAAGACCTTGGTACTTTAACATTCCCGGTTGAATCCGTTATGAACGAATACGGGCTTCAGGGTATGAGATTGACTCAGTTTGTTAAACCCGAAAAACCGCTCCATCCTTACAGATGCTGCAACGTTGAAGCAAGAAGCTGGGCAATGGTAGGAACACACGACAACGAACCTATCTCAATGTGGGCAGACGAAATGGTTAATACGCACGACGGATATCTTCACGTGAAAAACCTCGTGGATGATATGTTCCCGGATGCGTCTGATGTGGAAAAAGACGAATTGATTGTAAAATATACAAACGATCCGGTTGAACTCCAACAGTTGAAATTGGCTGAAATATTTGCTTCAAAAGCTGAGAATATTCAAGTATTCTTCACTGACTTCTTCGGTATCAAAGATGTTTATAACACACCGGGTACTTCAGGCGATATGAACTGGTCTTTGAGAATGCCTGATAATTATGAAAATGTGTATTTTGAAAACTTCAAAAACAACACGGCTTTGAACCTTGCAAATACATTGTCTATGGCAATAAGAGCAAGAGGCAAAAGTTTTGCGTCGAAGAACTCAGGACTGATTAAGGATTTAGAAAACATAAATAATGAACTGTAGCCTAATAGAAACGCCTGCCATCATCGAACAACACATCCACGGAGGATTCGGCATAGATTTTTCAAACGCCGATACAGATGGATTTATTGAGTTTGCAAAAAAAATCACAAAATTCGGAGTCTGCGGATTCTATCCGACATTGGCAACCGATTCTGTTGATAACTTAAAAAAACAGATTTCAAGAATAAAAACTGCAGCGCACAGTCAACCTAAAGATTCTGCAAAAATCCTCGGTGTAAATTTGGAGGCTTGTTTTATCAACCCCGAAAAAAAAGGAATCCACGACGAAAGCCAGCTTTTAAAACCCACCGTCGCAAACTACAAACTCCTTGAAGACGAGATAATTAAACTTGTCACTATTGCACCTGAATTGGATGAAGGCTTTGAACTTTGCCACTACTTAGAACTCAAAGGGGTCAAAGTCTCGGCAGGGCATTGTTTATCATCTGACCTGTCAGCCGTAGATCAAGTCACACACCTTTATAACGCAATGGGAGAATTTTCTCACCGTGTGCCTTCCACTGTTGTCAGTGCTTTGCACGATGACAGAATTTCGATTGAGTTGATTGGCGACTTCAAACACGTGACAAAAGAGGTTCTTGACCTAACGTTCAAAATGAAACCCCACGACAAAATTATTCTGATAAGCGACGCTTTGCCTATTGCGCATTCGGATTATGAATCTATGACATTTTGCAATCGAATAGTTTACTTAAAAGACGAAAAAGCAACCGACGCAAGCGGAACCCTTGCAGGCAGCGTAATGTTCTTGAGTGAAATAATAAAACAACTCGTGCACAAAAATATGCTCGACTTCGACACAGCAGTAAAAATGGCATCAACAAACATCATGCCTGTCAGCGCAAAAGCGTATTGGGACAATGATTTAAATATTAGCCACGTTAAGTTTTAGGATTTATTTATATTAGTTAGCCGTTTTATTTCATTTAACAATATTTCCATTTTTGAATAAACTCCACCTATTTTTTCAACTCTTTGAAATGCTTCAAGACGCGCAGCTTCTGTTGTATGTATGGCAGAGAATTGCGTCTTATATGCTATTTGTTCTCTAATCAATTGTCCATAAAAATACTTAAGATATAGTAAATGCTCATTCTCAGGTATATCACGTTTAGCAAACCACTTTGTCAGATTTTCTTTAAATTTATCAGGTTTGTAATCTTTTTCACGTAAATATACTAACTCAGAGTAACCTGTAACTGCATTGGCTTTTGATACAAACAAATAGTCCTTTAGCTCTAAAGGTTTTTCTTTCAAAGTATGCCAAAAATCCTTTGCCGATTTTAGGAAGTCTGCTTCTTGTCGAATATTATCATCAATATAATGAGTGACTTCGTGAAGAATTGTTCCTCTGTCTCTGTCATTTCCTTCGATTTTTGAAGGCTTAAATAACATGTTTTTAAATTCCTTAAAGAAAGTTTTTCCTTTTTTAAAAGGTTTGAAAAAAGTTGAGCCAAAGGTATTGTCAAACTCTAGGCTCATCTCATGATTGTGCTTCTTTTTTTCCATATATCCACGCTTTTTGCGTCGTTCAAGAATATTTAAATTTTTTATTTTTATTTTATTTTTGCCAAAATAACCATCCATAAATTTTTGCAGCTCTTTTTTGGTAAAAGAATCTTTTTTTACCGTATTGTTTTTTTGAAAGTCAATAAGCGCCTTGTAAAATTCCTGAGCATCACTAAAAATCAAACCCACAACTTTATTGTTGGTTATACTATGCAGTGTGTATTTACCAATTTCGTCATAATTAAGGTGTTGCGCAATTTTTAAAATATTCATCACACATACATAAAACTCCTGAAAATAAAAAGTTGCCTGTATGTGTAATTTTATAAAGCTTAGTGCAATATCTGCCAAAAAATCTTACGCAGTCAGCTTAATATACTTCGGATTCGATACACCGTTAATTTGATTAATAGCATCAAGTGTCGCAGTGTCCACTTCAGACTCCGTATTAATAATCATTATCGAAATATTATCTTGTTTAGATGTCTTTTGAGCTACGTTCATTCTGCTGATATTTATATTGCTGTTACCTAGAACCGTCGCTACTTTAGCAATCATGGACGGCTTGTTTTCGTGAGGAACAAGAAGCATATGTTTTTCAGGCGCAATACTTGTGTTGTAGCCGTTAATTTTAACAATTCTCGGAAGATCCTGAGCAATCAGCGCCCCTGAAACTTCGGTAGTATCTTTGTCAGTTTTGAGCGAAATTTTAATTGAACCGATATAGTCACAGCTTTTTTGAGACTTAGAAGTGGTGACTTCCAATCCCTTCTTCTTAGCTATTATCGGCGCGTTTACAAAATTCACTTCTTCCGTAAATGAGGATAAAACACCTTTCAATACAGCAACCTCTAACGGAGAAACATCCAGATCAGCCAAGTTTCCGTTAACAGTGATTTCAATGGATTTTAAACCGCCTTCAGAGCTCTGCATCGCAAGTTCGCCGATATTTTCAGCCAACAACATATAATCTTTAACCGGCTCTAATATTTGAGGTTTCAACGAAGGAATATTCACCGCCGCTCTGGCCGAACCGCCGGCTAGAACCTCTTTTATCTGCTCGGCTACGTCGATTGCAACATTCAACTGTGCCTCTTCCGTGCTTGCACCAAGGTGAGGAGTCAACAAAATATCACAGTCGCAATTCACAAGCGGATTGTCCTTAATATTAGGCTCACCTTCAAATACATCTATTGCAGCCTGTGCAACCTGACCTGACTCAAGCGCCTCTTT